>JBHIDG010000042.1:0-13599 GCA_046760025.1 Woeseia sp.
AAGGATGCAGGTCTCAAATGCGTCGTCGAAGGATGGCGCGTATTTTGTGAAACGGCCCGGCAGCTTCAGGCCCGGCCCGATTTTTCATTGCGGACAGCCGGACCGATGAGTGCTGTTGCGAATGAGCAACACGGCCCCCGGTATTCCGATGATCACGAGAACGCCGACACACCGCCGTGAAGACGAAACACCGTATTGTTATGTAAACTAGGCGTTTGCACTCATGGGCGAATCACGATTTTGTACGTTTTCAGCAGAAAGGTGATGGCTTTCGTTGACAGCCTGTTTCTGACTGTGAAAGGCTTGCCGCCACCATAGCAAAGGCACACCTTCCGAGAGGGAGGGTCGCAAAACCACCGGTCTTACGAGACGCACCAAGACAGCGGGGTTACCCACATGGACTTTTTCTTAAACATCACTCCCTGGCCGGTTCTGTCAGCAAGTCTTTGGATCGTGCTGACGATCGCAGTCTTATATTTCGCTCGAAGCTCTGCTCACAGGGCTATTCGAGGAATCGCGGGAATGTTGTACAAGAGTCTGCGATTCGCGTCCAAAGCGGTCGCACGGGCGGAGGCCAAACTGGGCGAACGAAATCGCGAAGTGTTGCTTGCCGCCGGCCGCGAGGCTAAAGAACGGATTGTTGAACGGGAATTTGATCGCGTCAACGAGAGCGTTCGAAAAGACCTCGCAAATTTTTCGGCGTTGCATCGCGCGCTGAGTGAGTCGATCCATCGCATTGAGGAAGATCACCAACAGGCGGTGGATGTTCCTCCTGAACCGCCAGGCTGGGTTAAGGCAGTTGAAGCCGTCGCCAACCTGGATTCCCGTGAAGGGCGGGTGCGTGTTGGCAATATCCTCAGCGATATTCACAAATCGCTTCTCAAAGCGCAGCGGGACGCAATGGCAATGTATCGTGAGGCCAGCGCCAAGCGGCACGGTTTGTTACGTAGAATGCGACCCGAGTGGAGAAAGATCCAGCAAACACTCGGTCAGGTCGGCAAGAACGTAGACAGCCTGCTTAGCCGTTCGGTAACCATGGATCGACATATGCAGGAGTACGAAGACATTGTCTCCGGGCAGGACCGTGCCGTGTCGATATTATCTTCCTCTTCGATTGTCTACTTCTTTGTATCGCTGCTGGTCCTCGGCGTCGCAATAGGCGGAGCCGCGATAAACTTTTCGCTGATTGCAAGGCCGATGGCCGAGATGGTCGGAGGAACAAACCTGATCGGCGGCTATCGTACGGCCGATATCGCGGCATTAGTGATCATTTTGGTCGAGATCTCCATGGGTCTCTTTCTGATGGAATCGCTGCGAATCACACGGTTATTTCCGGTTATTGGTGCGTTGCCGGATAAAATCCGAATTCGCATGATCTGGATAACTTTTACGATACTTTTTCTGCTGGCAAGCGTTGAGGCCGGGCTGGCCTACATGCGTGAGGTACTGTTGCATGATGAGCTGGCAACGAGTGCGCTGCTGCGCGGTGAGGATTCACAGACACTGTCTGGTCAGTATCTCTGGATTACGACTGCGGCACAGATGGGCATGGGATTTATCCTGCCGTTTGCACTGACATTCGTAGCTATTCCGCTGGAAACATTCGTGCATTCGTTGCGTACGATAATGGGACTCGTTGCAATCGGCGTTTTGCGATTCATATCCCTTGCGCTGCGCCTGCTCGCCAATGCGTTTCGCTATCTTGGCCTACTGACAGAACACGTTTACGATTTACCGTTGTTCATTCCGCTGTGGCTGGAAGAACGCAATTCAACGGGCGCGGGCAAAGCCAGAAATTCATCACTACGTGAGGTGATATCATGAGAATTCTCACCGCGATTATGGCGTGCATAATCGTACTCGGGTGCTCGCCCTCCGCACCTGAAAATACAGGCGTCTATATGCTGCTCGATACTTCCGGTACCTACCGGGAAGAGCTGAAAAAGGCACAGCAAATCATCAGCTATACGTTGTCTCGCCTTGAAGCAACGGATTCATTCGCGGTCGCCCGCATTGACACTGCGAGTTTCAGCGAAAAAGACATCGTATCCAAAACAACGTTCGAAGATCGTCCTAGCATGGTAAACAGGCAGAAGCGGCTATTTGCGGAGGAGATCGCCGAATTCGTTGATGGCGTTCGGTCATCACCCTATACGGACATAACCGGCGGAATATTGCAGGCCGTCGAGTGGCTGAACGAAAAAAATACCGGCACCAAGACAATATTAATTTTTTCGGATCTCAAGGAAGATCTGAAGGATGGTTATGTCCGTGACATAAAATTCGATCTTGACGGATTCGATGTAATTGCACTGAACGTAACGAAGCTCCGATCCGACAATGTCGATCCGCGGGAATACCTGACGAGATTGGACGAATGGCAAACACGAGTGGAGAAATTCGGTGGCAAGTGGCAGGTTATTAATGATCTGGACGGTCTGGAAGGATTGCTCTGACGCTAGGCCTCGACGCCTGACAGCAAGTTATGCAATTCGCCGGAGCGAAACATCTCCATGACGATATCGCAACCGCCCACCAGCTCTCCCCTGACATAGAGCTGCGGAAAAGTCGGCCAGTTTGAATAGGCTTTGAGCCCTTCCCTGATCTCCGGGTCCTCGAAGATATTGACATAGGCAAAGGGCTGGCCGATCGATTTCAATGCGGCGACGGTCTGACCCGAAAACCCGCATTGCGGAAAATCCGGCGTCCCTTTCATATACAGCAGCACATCATTCGACCTGAGTTGCTCTTCGATTCTTTCGTTTACATCCACTTCCTGCCACCCTGGTAATTGTCCATCTATGTGCACTCATCCTTCTGCGACTTCTGCTCACATTCCGTGTTGTCCTGTCCGGTATCCTGCTGGTCCGGATACCGACCGGACTGACCGCCACCGACAAGCATTGCGGTACAAGCTGCCTGTGACAGGAGAAAGAGAACCGCTAACAAGAATCGCAACGTCTGACTGTCCAGGTTTCGCCTGATGGGTCAATTGTACGCATGTTGGCTGCCGGAACAAATGTCACTTTCCATTTACTCATCAATAAGTTACTGAGCGCCGGCCCGGGCCCGGTCAAACCACTGCTTTTCATTCGGGCAGACTCTATAATAAGTGCGCTGCCCAACACAAAAACAACTTTCGGGGAGAAAAACATGAATCCACTGAATTCCATTGCCGGCACTATTATCGGAGGCGTAGTCCTGGCGGTTATTCTGGTACTGGTCACGATGGGCGATCACATTGTCGGGGCGATGCCCGTCAATTCCGTGATCATCTGGTTGCACGTCCTTGCCGGTATCACCTGGATCGGTCTCCTTTATTACTTTAATTTCGTACAGGTCCCGGCACTCGCGGACGCCGCCGCGGACGACGGTGGCCCGGGTGGTGCGGGCATCACCAAATACGTCGCACCGAGAGCGCTTTTCTGGTTCCGTTGGGCTGCCCTGGTAACCTGGTTGTCCGGCGCGGCTTTTCTGCTTCACCGGGGGCAATTCGATGACGCGTTCGCGCTCGGCATGTCGGGTGGCGGGCCAAATCCGTATGCAACCACGATCGGCATCGGCGCCTGGCTCGGAACGATAATGTTGTTCAATGTCTGGGTCCTGATCTGGCCCAATCAGAAGAAGATCCTCGGTATGGTCGAGGCAAGCGCCGAGGAAATTGCGAAAGCCAGGAAAGTCGCGCTCATGGCGTCGCGTTTCAACACGCTGATGTCCGTGCCGCTGGTGATGAGCATGGTCGGCGCCGGGCACGGATTCTTCATGTAATCCGGCTATGTCGTCAAGTCATGAAGCCCGGCCACGCGCCGGGTTTCATCGTTCGGGCGCCTGACAAATGGATATAGACGAACAACTCGCAGCATCGATTCGAAAGAATGTCGCCGACGCGATCGCGGAGGACCTGGGTAAGGGCGACCTGACGGCAGACCTGGTGCCGCCCGAGGCAAGGACCTCGGCGAGCATCGTCACCCGGGAGAACGCCGTCATGGCCGGGAGACCCTGGGCAGACGAGGTTTACAGGCAACTCGACCCCGCCGTCGAACTCGAATGGCATTACCAAGACGGCGACACGATCACCGAGGACGCCGTGCTTTGCCAGGTCACCGGCCCCGCCAGGTCCGTCCTGAGCGGTGAGCGCGCGGCACTGAACTTCCTGCAGACCCTGTCGGGCACGGCAACGATCACCGGTGCCTACGTTACCGCCGTCAAAGGCACGAAAGCCGCGATCCTGGACACGCGAAAAACGGTTCCGGGCCTGAGAAATGCGCAGAAGTACGCGGTCAGATGCGGGGGCGGTGTCAATAATCGCATGGGACTCTTCGATGCCCTGCTCATCAAGGAAAACCATATTCTGAGTGCCGGCGGCATCGAATGCGCGATACAGGCCGCCCTCGACACGGCTCCCGACGTTATGCTCGAAGTAGAAGTGGAATCGCTCCGGGAATTGCGCGATGCGCTGAAGGCCGGGGCTAAGCGTCTGCTGCTCGACAATTTCACCGTTGACGAGCTTCGCTCGGCCGTCGAGGTCAACCGGGCCGGGGGATTTCCGCCGGCAGAACTCGAAGCCTCCGGCGGCCTGACGCTCGATCAAGTGAGACAGGTGGCCGAGACCGGCGTGGATTTCGTTTCCGTCGGCGCGTTGACAAAAAACGTCCGCGCGATTGACCTGTCCCTGCGCTTCGACTAATTCCGGTCGGCGCCACATGTGGTCGGTGGCTGCTTCGCGCATGTATCGCTACTGCCTAGACCACCGCCCTTACGATCAGATACAAGACAGACGGCGCCAATAAACAGCCGACACCGGTGTAGAAAGTTGCCGTCATCGCGCCGTAAGGCACGAGTTTGGGGTCAGTCGCGGCCAGGCCACCGGCCACGCCGCTGGTGGTGCCCATCAAGCCCCCATAGATCAACGCGGAATGCGGGTTATTAAGGCCGATGCGGGGCGCCACGAACGGCGTGCCCACCATGACGAGAACGGACTTTGTCAGGCCAGCTGCCACGCTGAGTGCAACGACATCTGATCCGGCACCTAATGCAGTCCCGGTAACCGGGCCAACGATATAGGTGGCCGCGCCCGCACCCACCGTACTTATCGCAATTGCATCGGTGTAACCGAAAGCGACCGCGATAACGGCTCCGACCACGAACGAGAGTACGACACCGATGACGACTGATAATGCCCCGACAATGCCTGCTTTCTTCAAGGCATCGAGATCCGCGCCGAATGCCGTGGCCACGATTGCAAAATCACGAAACATGGCGCCGCCCATGATCCCGATACCGCCGAAAAGCGCGACGTCGGCCAGGCCGTTACTTCCTCCGGTCGCCACGCCGCCGAAATAGGCCAACATAAGGCCAATCGCGATTGCGATAGCCGATCCGTGAATGTGCCCGCGCGTCAAGCGGGTGGAAATCCAATATGAAGCCCAAACGACGATGCCGACAAAGGCGAAGGCCGTGATAAGCGAGTTCTTCGAAAGAACCGTCGGCAGCGCATCACCGGGCACTTCGAGCCCCTTTTCCGAAGCGGGCCAGTACCGGGATCATGGCGAAGCTCGCCGCGACTGCCATAACGCCTGCCGTGATTGCGAGCCAGCCACTGGAGACGGCAGCGATCACATTCTGCTTTGCCGCCATTGCCACGACGATCGGGATATACATCGCACTCCAAAAACCGATGCCCGATTCCGTTATGGGATTGAGGGTGAAACGGTAATGAGAGAGGTTCGATACAATAATCAGCAGCAGCATGGCGATGCCGACGCCGCCGACGTTGGCCTGAACGCCGATCAGCGCCCCCAACATGTCCCCGACAAAAACACCGATGAGCATACAGAAGGACAACAAGGCCACGCCGTAGATCACCATATACTTTTTTCCTTTTTTGTACTTTATATTGTCGTGATTCGTCTCATCATGCACGGTATCCCGGCAAAAGACTATGTCAGCCGAAGATCTTAATCTCTATAGTCATTTTCAAAAGCAGTTCGCGGCACATGCGGATAAAGAATTGCTATGCACCGAAAAGAACGCATCGTATTGCTACGCTGATATCGATCGGCAATCCGCCCGTTTCGCAACCTTGCTTACAGAGGTTGGCGTCAAACCGGGCGACCGGATCTCTGTGCAGGTGGAAAAATCCCCGGAGGCATTATCTCTGTACCTGGCCTCCCTTCGTGGCGGATTCGTGTTCCAACCCCTGAACACCGCCTTTCGGGCGACAGAACTGGAATATTTCTTGGGCGATGCCGAACCCATGGTCGTGGTCTGCGATCCGGCGAGGCAAGGGAAGATACGGCAACTCAGTGAGGCTGTCGGCGTCAAACGCCTTTTGACGCTGGACGCCGAAGGACAGGGGACACTCATCGCCGAATCAGAATCCGCATCCGAGGAATTCGAAAACGTGCCGAGCAGCAGAGACGATCTTGCCGCACTCCTCTACTCATCGGGCACCACCGGGGTCCCGAAAGGCATCATGCTCACATACGGCAACCTGCTCTCGAACACTGAAGCGCTGGTCGACGCATGGGGATTCACCGAAGACGACAGGCTGCTACACGCGCTACCGATATTCCACGTCCACGGGCTGTTCGTCGCCATCGGCTGTGCGCTGCTCAGCGGCGCCAGCATGCGCTGGCTGGCGGCATTCGATGCCGGCCGGGTTATCGAACACCTGCCTGAATGCACCGTCATGATGGGGGTGCCAACCTATTACACCAGACTGTTGGACAGGGACCATTTCTCGGCCGACGTCTGTCGGGCCATTCGGGTTTTTATCTCCGGCTCGGCGCCACTGCGGCAAGAGACTTTTAGCGAGTTCGAGTCCCGAACCGGGCATCGCATCCTCGAGCGTTACGGCATGACCGAAACTAACATGAACACTTCGAATCCGTTGAACGGGCCGCGTAAGCCAGGAACTGTCGGGCTACCATTGCCCGGAGTCGAAATCCGTATCACCGACGACGAAGGTGAAACCCTTCCTTCGAGCGAGATCGGCAACCTGCAGGTGCGCGGTCCCAATGTATTTATCGGCTACTGGAGAATGCCGGACAAGGCCGCTGCCGATTTCACCCGGGACGGCTACTTCAACACCGGCGATCTGGGCAGGATCGATGACGACGGCTACATATCGATTGTCGGTCGTAGCAGGGATATTGTGATCACCGGGGGGCTCAACGTTTATCCCAAGGAAGTCGAGCTCTTCCTCGATCGTCTGCCGGACGTGAAGGAATCCGCGGTAATCGGTGTGCCCCACTGGGATTTTGGCGAGGCGGTCGTGGCCGTGGTCGTGCCGAATGACGGTGCAAGTCCGGCGGAGGACGATATCATTCGGTCCGCGAAGCAGAACCTTGCGAATTACAGAGTTCCGAAGCGCGTCGTCTTTGTCGATGATTTACCGCGAAATGCGATGGCAAAGGTGCAGAAAAGCAGCCTGCGGGAGACCTACAAGGGACTTTTTACGCGACGGCCCTGGCGACAGCCTTAGGTTCGGACACGCCATAGCCCTGGGCAAAGTCGATGCCCATTCCCTTGAGCATCGTGATGATCTCGGCATTCTCCGCGAACTCGGCGATGGTCCGTTTGCCCGTCAGGTGGCCGATTTCGTTGATCGAGCGCACCATTTCGCGATCGATTGGATCGTGAAGAATTTCTTTCACGAAACTGCCGTCTATCTTGAGGAAGTCAACGGGAAAGTGCTTGAGGTACCCGAACGACGATAGTCCGGTACCGAAATCATCCAGCGCGAACTTGCAGCCGAGTTCCTTGAGCGCATTGATGAAACGGTTAGCCTGCGAGTAACTGGCGATCGCGGCCGTCTCCGTGATCTCGAAACAGATCTTGGTTGCATCCAGTCCACTCATCTGGAACTGGTCGATCACGAACGGCAGGAACTTCTCGTCACCCAGACTCTGGCCGGACAGATTGATCGAGCAAAGTGACAGGCGCTCACGCTCGTCTGCTTCCGATACGAGCCAGCGAAATGCATTCGTGATGACCCAGCGATCGATGCTCGGCGTAATACCGTAGCGCTCGGCTGCTTCGATGAACAGACCGGGTACAACGATGCCGCCGTTCTCGTCCCGCATGCGCAGCAACAACTCGTAATGCGCGCCGTGCTCTTCTTGCTGCAGCGGCTGGATGGTCTGGCGGAACAGCTCGAAACGGTTTTCCTCGAGCGCGTTGTTGATCCGCGCCGCCCACTGCATCTCGCGCCGACGCCGCATCAGGTCGATGTCGTTTTCCTGGAAGCTGTGGATCCGGTTCCTGCCCGCTTCCTTGGCCGCTGCACAGGCGCTGTCGGCCGCACTCAGCAATGCTGCGACGTCGTCATTGTCGGCGGTTATCGGCACGACACCGACGCTGACGCCCAGACGGAAGCTGCGATCGTCCCACAGGAACTTGAACTCGCCGATCGCCTGACGCAGCACTTCCGCGGTCTGCATCGCCTCGTCGAGACTGCAACTCTCGAGCAACACCCCGAACTCGTCGCCACCGAGACGCGCGAGCGTGTCGCGCCAGCGAATTTTCGACTTCAGCAGCGCCCCGAGCTGGCTCAAGAGCGCATCCCCTGCGCTGTGCCCGCAGGAGTCATTGACGATCTTGAACTGGTCGAGGTCCAGATAGCAGAGCGCGTATGAAGTCTCCCTGGCCCTTGCACTCTTGAGCGCACGCTCGAGCCTGCTTTCGAACTCGCGTCGGTTCACGAGGCCGGTGAGGATATCGTGACTCGCGTGATAGCTCAGGCGGCGGTTCAGCTCGCGTGACTCGCTGACGTCATGGAATACCAGCACACCGCCGGTCACGTCGCCCTTGCCGTCACGGATAGGGGACGCCGTACTTTCGATATAGAGTTCGTTGCCGTCGCGGCGAATAAGGAGCGTGGGGCGCACCGACTTGATCGAGCGGTTGCGTCGAATCGAGACGGCCAGCGGATTCTCCAGCGGCTCGCAGGTTTCCTCGTGAAATCCCCGGAATATCTCGTCTACCGGCCGCCCGCTCGCGTCGTCCACCTTCCAGCCGGTCAGTTCCTCTGCGACCGGATTGATGTACTCGACATTGCACTCGTGGTCGGTCGTGATGACGCCGTCGCCGATCGATCGCAGCGTGATCTGGGCGCTCTCCGTCTTGCGGAACAGCGCTTCCTCGTAAAGCTTCGTCTCGGTGATATCGACCTCGACGCCGAGCAGACGTATCAGTCGCCCTTTCTCGTCCAGCTTCGCCTTCGCCCGGCTCATCATCCAGCGCCACTGGCCGTTCTGATGGCGCATCCGGTGGACGCTCTCGAAGAACTGCGACTTGCCCTCCAAGTGTTCCCGCATTTTCGCCTGCACGCGCGCCATGTCGTCGGGATGTACCAGCCGGTACCAGTCGGGCATCACGTCCTGTTCATCTTCGTCGTAGCCAAGCATCGACTTCCAACGCCTGGATAACTCGATTCGTTTCGACTGCCCGTCGAAATCCCAGATGCCGTCGTTTGCCGTCTGGCTTACCAGCTCATTACGTTCTTCGATCTCATCGAGCAGCTCGGCGCTGCGCATGCGTTCGAGGCCGGAGGAGAGCGAGGCGCTGATCAATTTCATCAGGAGATGCAGGTTTGCGTCCCAGTTATCCAGCGGCCGCTGGTTTGCAAGCGCAAGGAAGCCGGCTATCTCGCCGGCAACCGCGAAACCGATGATCAGACAGGAGCCGATTCTGAGTTCGGCCAGCCGGCTCATTTCCGCGGCGGCCGATTTCGGCCCCGCGTCCGTATCGTCAATCTCGATGATTCGCAGGCGACCGAGCCGGTTGTGAAGCCATGGCCAATCGTCGAGATTTTCCCCGGTCAGTACCTCAGGATTACATCCGGAGAACATCGTCCCCGAGGTCAGTACGGTTTCGATATTCGAGCCGTCTTCCGAAAAAATCGCCAGAAATGCCGCATCGCAGCCGGTCGCATCAGGCAGCTCGCCGATGTTGTCTCTTAGCTGATCGTGGTAGTTCCGGGGATCGAGATTCTGGAGACTGACGGCAATCTTGGTCTGAACCGCGTCGACGGCACCGATGCTGCGTTCCCCGACGCTTGGTCGGCGACTCCGGTGGGGCAGCGCCCCGGCTACTTTGCTACCAGACGGTGTGCCCATTCAGCCGCCCATTTGCCGTGTAATCCCCGTGATGCAAGTCTAGCGGGTCTCTCCTGCGCCTCCGGCGCCAACTTAACGTATTGCCGACAAATCCAGCGAAATAGACCTGCTACGCGCGCATTTTGACATGTCGTAGCAGGAATACAAGATAAGTCCCTGTATTTTTTTGTGTTCTTGAGGCTCTGATCGCCGCTGTCAACGGGCCGGCAGGCGCCGCGTTAAGTCAGGTATGGATTGAAATAGCGCTTGAGCAAGGAGACGCACATGAACACCATCACCCGCTGCCTGCCCGGCAGTATCAAATCCCTGAGCTTTTGGACCTGGGTAGCGCTGACAATTGCCGTTCTGGCCATTGCAGGTTGTGGCGGCGGCGCCGGCACCGTGTCGAACGACCCGCCGGTCGCGGCAGAATGCATCCCTGGCGATCCCTCGACGGCCGCCGAATGCGGCACCGTATATCTGGGCTTGACCGATGCCGACGGCGAGTTTTTGAACTATTCGGTCGACGTCGTCTCGCTGACGCTCGAGAAAGCGAGCGGCGTCACGGTCGAGACGATGCCGGCCAGTGCGCGCATCAACTTCACGGAGTATGTCGAGCTCACAGAACTGATCAGCGTGGCCACGGTGCCACCCGGAATTTATGTCGCCGGGACGATCACGCTCGATTACAGCGACGCCGAAGTGTATGTGGATGCCAACGGTGCGGCCAAGGCAGCCACGGTCGTCGATCCGGACGGCAATGCCCTGACGCAGACGTCGCTCAAGATCGTCCTGCCGGAAAGCG
Source organism: Woeseia sp. (assembly GCA_046760025.1). Lineage (GTDB taxonomy): Bacteria > Pseudomonadota > Gammaproteobacteria > Steroidobacterales > Woeseiaceae > JACZWL01. The sequence continues at coordinate 10,906 of JBHIDG010000042.1, forward strand.
ACCGGCTATTCGTTACCAAGGGCCGTGCATCGTTTCTGTCGGTCGATTTCGACCTCGAGGCATCGCACACGGTAGACATCGACCCGACGCCGGCTCTGGCGGCTGCCGAACCCTTTATCGTCGCCGAGATCGATCCGGTCGACAGCAAGAAAATTCGAGTCCGTGGCCGTTTGTTGCAGGTCAACTTCGATGAGATGTGGTACACGGTCGCCGTACGCCCGTTTCACGACCGCGCAAACGACTTCGGACGGATGAAAGTCAACGTCACGGGCGAGACCGAGTTCGAGGTCAATGAACGGCATGGCAAGGGGACCGAAGGCCTGCGATTGCTGAATGATGCCGGCCAGGGAACGATCACCGTCGCACAGGGAACGCTGAACGTCACCGATCGCGAGTTCACGGCCGACATCGTGCTGGCAGGCTCGAGCGTCCCCGGTACAGACAAGGCCGCGGCGCACGGTACCGTCGTCGCCCGTAGCGACACCGTACTGAGGGTGCGCGGCGGCAGCGTGATCCTGACCGATTCGGCGCGGGCATTCTTCCGTGACGACATCACGGTCACCGTGGGACCGGACACGATCGTCTACAAGACGACCGTGGCCGACCGTCCGCTGGGCATTCTCGACCGGTTGCTCACACACAAGGCAATCTCACCGGGTCAGGTCGTCACGGTACGCGGCACCGTCACCGCCAACGACGCGACCGGCGTGCACATCGACGCAACCGGGGGCGCAGTCCTGATGCACGTGACCGGACTGACCGGCATCGTCAATTCGATCATGCCCGGACAGGTCGATATAGATCTGCACGCGCTCGGCGGAATCCGGGCCGGTGCGATTGACTTCACCTGCACCGGCAGCTGCGAGCCCGGCACCGACGCCGATCCGAAGAATTACGAGGTAGCCACCGGGAATCTGCTAAACGCCATGGCTGCCGATGCGACCGGCAAGCCGGTTGCCGCTAAAGGCTTCCCCAACGAGTTCGGCGCGGCGCCGCCCGATTTCGAGGGACGCACGATCATCGACTACTCGGATGTCGTCGCCTCACTCGGTGTCGGTTGGGGCAAGAACGGCACGCTCAGGCCCTTTACGATGATGGCTAGCGACGGCCTGCTCCTGAACAACCAGAATCCGGACATCGACCAGCGGCATTACATCAAACAGGGTCCGGTACTGATCGACCTGACCACACTTGATTCCGATACCCTGATCGCACCTCGCGAGACCGGTCGCAAGCTGTTCTCGATCGCCACCAAGGACAGCCTGCAGCTCTTTGCCGTGTTCGATGACTTCAACGCGGCACTCATGCTGGCGCTGGACGGCTCGACCACCGCGCGCTCGATGCATGCGCGTGGCCAATACGACAAGGCCGCCAATGTGTTCACGGCCTACAAGATTGGGATCTATCTCCTTGAGCCTTGATTGAGGTTGCCGGATCTCCTTCCCCGAGAGTCCGGGAGCAATTGGCTCCGCCCCCGCATGAAATCATGTGGGGGCTTTCTTATGGTGCCGGAGCGAACTTTCCGAACTCTCCAGAGTTTTCCTCATAGCGGGCCGATAAGTAAGGATAGTTCGCTCCGGCACTAGTTGCCCGCAATCCAGCGATCGATTTTCGCCTCCAGCATATTCAGGGGCAAGGGACCGTCGACCAGTACGGCGCTGTGAAACGCGCGCACGTCGAAGCTGTCGCCGAGTCTTTGCTCGGATCTGTTTCGCAGTTCGCGAATCTTCAGCTGCCCGATCTTGTACGCCAGCGCCTGAGCCGGGATCGCCATGAAACGCTCGGCTTCACTGACTGCGCGCGCCTCCTGCACCGCCGAATTCTCGTACATATAGTCGAGCACCTGCTGGCGACTCCAGCCCTCGGCATGAATGCCGGTGTCCACGACCAGCCGAATCGCACGCCACAGCTCCGCATTGAGCGCCCCGAAATACTGATAGGGATCGGTGTATACGCCGAGTTCCCTGCCGAGTGACTCGGCATAAAGGCCCCAGCCTTCGATGAAGGCCGTGTAGCCACCGAATCGGCGGAATCGCGGCAGGCCCTCGAGTTCCTGCTGAATCGAAATCTGGAAGTGATGTCCCGGAATCGCCTCGTGCAGGAACAGCGCTTCCATCGCCCATTTCGGGCGCGCCTTGATGTCATAGGCATTGGCGTAGAACACGCCCGGACGCGAACCGTCCGGCGTGCCACGCTGGTAGGAACCCCCACTGGCTGACTGCTCACGGTAGGGCTCGACGCGACGCACTTCGAAGCCCGTCTTGGGAAAGACGCTGAACAGCTTCGGAGCCAGACTGGCTATATGGTCCGACATGTCGCGATACCCCTGAATCAATTGTTCGGGTTCGTCAAAGTAGAACTGATCATCCGTGTTCAGGAAATCGAAAAAATCCTTGAGGTCATCCTCGAACCCGACCGCTTCCATGACACCATGCATCGCGCCGTGGATGCGCTCGACCTCGTCGAGGCCGATCCGGTGGATGTCCTCGGGCGACAGATCGGTGGTGGTTCTCAGACGAACCAGATAGGCATACCAGGCCTCGCCGTTCGGCAGTTCCGACAAACCGACCGTCTCACGCGTCGCGCCCAGGTACTCATCGCCGATGAATTTGTGCATGCGCTTATAGGCGGGAAGAATGTTTTGTTCGATCGCGATCTTGTACGCGCCGGTCAGGCGCTCCCGGTCCTCAACGC
>JBHIDG010000043.1:0-13589 GCA_046760025.1 Woeseia sp.
CCGATTTGGTGGTCATCGGAATTGGCGTCGTGCCGAACACCGGGCTCGCCGCGGAAGCAGGTCTGGAAGTAAACGACGGCATAGTCGTGAACGAAAAGTGCCAGACTTCCGACCCCGATGTTTACGCCGTTGGAGACTGTACGTACCACCCGAATGCACTGCTTGGCCGCCACGTGAGGTTGGAATCCGTTCACAACGCGCTCGAACAGGCGAAGACCGCTGCCGCGAACGTATGCGGTGAAGACCAGCGGTATACCCAGGTACCTTGGTTCTGGTCGGATCAATATGACCTGAAACTCCAGATCGCAGGGCTGTCGAAGGATTACGACCGGACCATTGTTCGGGGCGACCCGTCGACCCGGTCTTTTTCCTGTGCGTATCTGCAGGACGGAGTACTCATTGCGGTCGATGCAATCAACCGTCCAAAAGACTTCATGCAGTCGAAGAGACTGATTGCTTCTCAGGCAATGATCGACCCGGATGTGCTGTCTGACTCAACGCGCGAACTGAAGGACATGATGTAATGCTCGCATCATTGTGGTTCATTTCGATGCGGGAACGCGAATGTCAGATTTCCGGTCATTCCCACGGGTCCCGTGAGCGCCGAATAGGCCTTCGCGGTAATTGATTCGACCGCTTCCGATTCACCGCCGGCAAGATAACCGATGCCGCCCGTTACCCTGGCAGTGCCGAGCGCATTTGGCCCTTCACTCATGATCCTGTGCCATGATCCGCGCCAGTTGTTTCCCGAGCTCAGGCGTGCCGGTATCACGATATCGTGCAGGTAGGACCAGTAGTTCTCGGTCTGGTCGACAAACAACGTACCCCGCTTCGGCAGGTAGACCTGCCAGACGCTGTTGACCAGCACTCGCGCTTTGATGAGCTCCGAACTTTCGGAATCGGAGGAAAATTTCACGCCCAGTCCGGCGGGTTCACCGCGACTGTCGGTGAGGATAGTGACGAGTCCTCGTGTCCTCTGAATGGCAGGTTCCCACAGCTCACGCATTTTGTTCGGATATGGTTTAACGTGTGACTCGCCGTTATTCGTAAATACGATCGACTCGCCGGGAACTTTCGAGTACGTCAGGTCGACCAGATCGAGTTCCGATACTGCAAGCGGTGATACGCTCGGGTTTCCGACAAACGGGTTGTAAAAAAACAGCACGACGAACAACGCGGCGCCGATAATCATTCCCACGAGCATTGCGATGACGTACTTCATTCGTAATCTACCGCCGGGCCGACAAGGGCTGCAACGAGTTCGATCCGTCCGGTTACATCGGAATCCGGATCGTCTTTATCACTGACGAATCTTTCAGTGACGGCGCCACTCAGCGTCAGGAACTCGCGCGTGCCGGCACTCAGGGTGCCTGCTCTGTAACCGTTTGCTGCGGGGCTGGCTGCCATCGTGACAAACATTGATCCGCGTGCCGGAAGGTGCACGGTCCACTCGACGAATGACCCGTGCAGTTCCGACGAGCCGTACATCCTGCTGGCGACCCCAATGACAATGCCCTTCTCGTTACGTACCTTGAAAAGCTCGGTCCGAATGTTTTTCAGAAAGTCATAGTCCGGCCACTCGAGTCCCGGCGGTATGGGCTCCGCCAGTCCGGCTATGCCGACCATGATCCGGTCGTCAGGAAGTTTGATATGAAACGATTCCGAGTTTCCCCGGTTTGCGTAAACCTTGATCAGCGATCTTTCACGGTGTTGATCCACCACCGGGTATGAATAGAGCGCCAACGCCGCCAGGGCTATGCCGAGAACGATTCCGAGATTGAAGGTCTTAAACAAGCCTGAGTCCTGCCTCTTCCGGTTTGCGCCGGAGCAACCGGCGGCTGACACCGGTGAGTTTAGTTAAATTGGCGGGCCACGCACATCATCTGGAGAATGAAATGTGACTCAGCGCACAGTCCGCGCATCGGTGTCGAACCAGCGGTCAAGATATTCTTCGAAGCTGATTCTGTCTGCGGCTTCGACCTCGCGCTGCCGGCGTATCGAATCCGCCGCTTCGCTGGCAAATTCTTCCTGACGCGCTTTTGGCAATGGCACCAGATCTGCGAAATAACGCTTGTGTCCTGATGCGCAATCCATCGCGAACTCGAAAAAACTAGCTCCCTCCTGCCCGAGTTCCGCAAGCATTCGGGCAGAGGGTGTCAGGTCGGAATTGTTTACGAGTTGTAACTGGGCATCTGCGGCGCGCGTATATACATCCTGACCGTCGGCCCTGTCGATCAGCTGCGCGACTCTCCTGACATCCCGCAGAATATCCCTCGCCCAATCAGAAAATGCAACGGCTTTCCCGTCCCTGGCCAACTCCAGCGAGGGATCGCGGCCCCTTTTTGCCGTTGCCGTATGGTTCATTGCTGCTTCTTCCATCCGCTTTTTTTCAAGCGGTGGACTCTCCTGCAGTAAACAATAAATAAGGAACGCCTCCATGAAGCGCATGACGTTCTGGTTGATGCCGGCCGGATCGAAGACGTTCAGGTCCAGTGATCTGACCTCGACATACTCGATACCACCGCGCCTGAGAGCGGCCGTCGGCCGTTCGCCGGAGAAAGCAACACGTTTGGGGCGGATTGGACTGTAATACTCGTTCTCGATCTGTAGCTGATTCACACTGAGCTGTCTGTACTCGCCACCCTCTCTCAGACCAATCTCCTCGTAGATCGGCTCCGGCGTGGTCATTGCCCTGGTCAAATCGCCGATGTAATCGTCGAGATTATTCAGTGAAATTTCCAGTCTGGCCTGAGTACTGTTGCTGTAGCCCAGATCGCTCATGCGAAGCGAGGTGCCGAAAGGTTCGTAATATGTCTCACCGTCCAGCGTCTGCATGCCGGTCACGCCAGCCCTGCCGAACGACTTGCAGACCGCCGGAGACGCGCCGAACAGATAGAGCGCGAGCCAGCCGAAGCGGCGAAAATTACGAACAAGCGCAAGGTAGGCCTCGGAACGAAATTGGTCCTCGCCTGCGCGGGATTTCTCGAGGTCATGGTAAACAGGCCAAAATGTAACCGGCAATGAATAGTTAAAGTGAACGCCGGCGATCGTCTGCATGGTCCTGCCGTAACGGTATGCGAGCCCCTTACGATAAATCGTTTTCATTTGACCTACGTTTGACTCGCCGTAGTAAGCAATCGGTATGTCCGGATCTTCCGGAATACGGCACGGCATACTGGTGGCCCACAGGAACTCGTCTCCCAGTGCATCGTAGCTGAACTGGTGTACGTCGCAGAGAAAGTGCATTACTTCCCAGGTGCTCGGAAAGGACGGCGTCACAAACTCGAGCAACGCTTCGGAGAAGTCGGTTGTGACAAAACGATTGGTAAGAGCCGAGCCGAGAGATACCGGATGCGGGCGATCGGACAAATGGCCATCCGGTCGAACGCGCAGTGATTCCTTTTCGATGCCCTTGAGCCCGCCAGCCAGGATGCCGGATTGGCTCGCCGCCGCCAGCCTGCTGATGCGTTGTTCGAATATTCTGGTCAAGGGCGACGGTCTCCGGCCGGACTCCGGACTATATCAGCCAAATGCCGGGCTTGGGCGCCGGATGCGGACTCTTAGAACCTATCTCAAAATCCCGCATGGCCGCCAAGCTGCCTCTGCGGGATTTTGGGATAGCTTCTGGTTTAGTATTAGAAGTCAAAACGAAGGTATATCGATGCACAGCGCGCGAATACTCGCAGGTTCATTGGCGCTCGCCTGCGTGGCAGTACTATTCAGCGCTCCCGCGCACGCGCTGCGATGCGGCAGCCGATTGGTCACCGATGGCATGCACGAAAGCGAGGTCAGAGCAATCTGCGGGGCACCGTATTCCGAAAGGAGCCTCGGTTACGTTGTCCGGTCCAATATCAGTGGATATCACCGATACGGGGGGTTCTACCGTGAGGTGCTGGTCACAGAGCTGGTGTATAACTTCGGGCCGAGAAAGCTGATGCGCAAGCTTAGATTCGAAGGCGGAATACTGACTTCGATCGAGACAATCGGTTATGGTTATCGCGAAAAACGAAGATGATCGGGTTGAAAACATCATGAACGAATCAAAGAAGCGGCGCCTTCAAGACAAGGTGGCCGGTCCGGCGACCCTTGTCAGTGAAGGCTGCAGGATCACTGGCACTATCTCCGGTGAAGGGGACTTTATGGTCAGCGGTGAAATCGACGGGGATTGTAACCTGAGCGGTTGCCTTACGGTCTCGACCAACGGTTTGTGGAAGGGCACCATCAATGCGACGACTGTAATAATAGCCGGTACAGTGGAAGGAGATATCGCTGCTTCCGGACGGGTCGAAATAAGCGATACGGCTAAAATTACCGGGACGGTATCCGGTGAAGCCATCGCCGTAGCCGAAGGCGCCGTCGTTCAGGGGAAGATGAAGACGGCGGGAAACACGGACCCGGTCGAATTCGTCGAGAAACGCAAGGCCGACACGTCCGGGTAAGCCCGGCTCGTCTTACAGGCCGGCTGGAACAATACTCGTCTCGACCCTGTTATTCTGCGCCGCAATTTCGTTCCAGAATTCCGCAGTTAATCCCGTCGTCGCGACCGGATAAGGAACCAAGGGCTCATCATTGCCGCGCGACAACGTAATAATCTCGACGGTGCCGCCGGTGTCCTCCTGAACGGTATTCGCGAAATTTGCAAATGCAACCGACTGTCGTAATCCCATGTCGTAAGCGGCTGCCGATTCAAATCCGATCTGCTCACATCGCTCGACCATGACGGCCGCCGGAGCAGGTTCATAGCCGGCAGCACCGCTGCCCATCATGCAGAAATTGCCGACGTGCGTCTCAAGAACGATTTGCCCCGTAAATCCCATGTCAATCAGGTGCCGTACGAGACCCTCCAGCATCGACAATCTGGTGTCCCCTAGCGGAAGCTCGCCGAATGCATATCGCCCGGACTGATTGACGCTCCATTCCACGGCAGCGATTGCCGCCATAAACGCGGCGTCCGGAGACCGAGCGTAATCGTTCGGCCGCTGGTCGGCGGCAATCGCGCCCTCAGCCTGAATAGCCTGCTGCTCTGTCAATGCTTTGAGTAAATTCGTGTTCTGTTGTTGTGCCTCCTGCCAGCTCCGCTCCCTTTTCCAGTACAACGATCCGAATATGATGTTCAGAACGACCAGCACCGATACGACGGCCACGAATCGACCCGGCAGTTGTTCGCGCCAGTCACCGGATGGCGCAGGCTCGTCGCGCGAATCGGGTGCGCGAATCTCATCCGCAACACGGGCAGCGATTGCCTCATAACTGTCGAGAAGGTCTCTACGCAAGACCGCTCGCTGCTGATCGAATAGATCGCGGATCAATTCGCGCAGGTCCTGATCGAATTTCTCGAGCGCGGGATAATCTCCGCTCGTTCCGGTCTCATCCGTTTCGTCCCGACGCTCTCGGCGTTCTGCCTCGTCGCCAATGACCCGCAGCGACTCCAACACCTTGGACACTTCGACCGGTTCAACCCGTTTCGGCAACACGCCGACCGCGCCGAGTGCACGTGCCTGCCCGACGTACACTTCCCCTTTCTGCGAGGTGTACATCATGATCGGAATAGTCGCGGTGTCCGGATTTTTCTTGATCGCCGTGACGGCTTCGAAGCCGTCCATTCCGGGCATCAGGTGATCCATGAAAATCACGTCCGGCCGGTGTACATTCAGGTACTCGAGGGCGGATTCGGCCGATTCTGCGGTATCGACATCGAGCTCATGCGCCTCGAGCATCCGCTTCAGGACCACCCTCGCGGATTTCGAGTCGTCGACGATTAGCGCAGTCTTGTTCAACGGATATCCCTGTCTCGCGGGCATTAATGCTCAACGTGACTGTCGATCCTCTGAATTATGTCACCGAAATACAAGGGATCCCGGACCGACCCCGCATAGTTTACCCAGAATGGTAGCCGGCCAATATGGGACTGATCGCCCGATCAGGAGCGCGTTTGGATACAGGAACGGCGGGAATGGTAAACTCGGGCTCATAGCCGTATGCTTGGGGGCTCGGCGCCCCGAGGGAGTCGGCCAGGAGCAATGCGGGTTTTGTTCCAATAACAAGAATAGTGACCGGCGGTCATGGATTGAATCTGTCTCGGCCGTCAGAGTCAAATAACAACATGATCGGCAAAGTATTACCCAGATACCTCATCTTAGCGGCGGCGCTGACGCTGGTCGTTATCGGCATGACGTGGATAGTCTATGGCCAGTACCGGTGGCTGGCGAGCGATATCATTACACGGAGCGTCGAGCAACATTACGTAATTCTGGCAGACAGTTTCGCGGCTCGTGCCAGAGCGCAGATGCACAGAATTGCCGATTCCGTCTCGACCGCTGCAGATCAAGACGACCCGGCTTCGATCTCCCTTTTGCTCGATCTGGCCACACGCGAAAACGAAAACCTTGCCGGCATCGTGTACGTGCGGCGTGACCTGCCCAGGCTGCAGTCAGGGGACGTACCGGAGCAAGTGGGCGACGTGTCGACGCAGTGGGCAACGGATAATCTTTACCTGGCGTATCCGGTCGCGCCGGACGGGAACAAGCTCGGCGTGCTGGTCGGCAACTTCGCTCTCGATGAACTTCGTGGTGAATCGCGGCAATTTCGGAGTCAGCTACTCAGCGAAGGACGCGAACGGCGTCGCGCCAGTTTTGTCCGGATAGGCCTCGCTACTTTGGTCGTGTTGACCCTGTGCGGTGTGGTGATCTGGCTGATCGTCAGGGGCCAGTCCGCACGTATCCGCGCATTGAAAGTACAGGCGGAGAAACTCAGTGATGCAGACTTCGGTGAGCCGCTCCGGGTACTGCGCGGCGATGATCTTGGCGATCTTGCCGAAGTTTTCAACAATATGCGCGACAAGTTGAAGCTGACGACGATCTCGCGCGATTACGTCGACAACGTACTCTCCAGCATGAACGAAGCCATCATCATTGCGTCCGTCGACGGAACAATCAAGCGGATTAATGCTGCTACGGCACAGATGCTCGACTACGCCGAAGAGGAACTGCTCGGCCAACCGATAGACGTGATCATAGACAAACGCAAGAGCCGCATATTTGAGACGGATTTGCCGTCGCACACCCCCCGGGAAGCTTTTCTTCTGAACAAGTCCGGAGAGGCCGTGCCGGTCTCATATACTGCCTCGGTTATCGGCGGCGACGGCGTCGATGCTGAAGACCGTGTCTTTGCTGCACAGAACATTACCGAGCGCCGGCGTGCCGAGCAACGTATCCGGTATCTCGCGCGAATCGACGCACTCACAAAAATACCTAACAGGATGCAGTTCCAGCACCTGCTTCAGCGGGCTATAGCGCGCACCAGACGAACCGGGAAATCGCTCTGTCTTTTCTATGTTGATATCGATCATTTCAAGGAAATCAATGACACCTTCGGTCATCTCGCCGGGGATACGACGCTGGAAACAGTCGCGGAGCGGCTTACCGCCGAGTTGCCCGAAGGGTCGGTCATCGGGCGGCTGGCCGGCGATGAATTTGCGGTAATTATTAAGCACCTGGAAGGCAGCGAACTTGTTAAGCCGAAGCTGGACAGGCTGGCGAGAGGCGTGCTCGACCGGTTGGCAAATCCTTTCTATGTTCAGGGCCACGAAGTTTTCATGACCGCAAGTATGGGCATTGCCCGCTATCCGAAGGACGCGCCGAATGTCATCGACCTGATTCGCAATGCCGATGCTGCGCTATACAACGCGAAGAAGGAGGGAGGCAACGTCTTCTGTTACTACGTGCCGGCGATGAACGAGGCGGCCGTCGAGCGACTGATGACCAAGAGCAAGCTCAAGAGGGCCTTCGAACGGGACGAGCTGCTCGTCCACTACCAGCCGATATACGACCTGGAGAGCGGCGAGGTCGTCGGAGCGGAGGCGCTGGTCCGGTGGGATCTGCCAGAGAGAGGAATTATTCTTCCTTCGGACTTCATACCGATCGCGGAGGAAACAAACCTTATCGTAGAGATCGGCGAATGGGTTCTCGATCGCGTGTGCGAAAATTTTCGGTACTGGCAGCGGTCCGTCGCCGCACCGGGGCGGGTGTCGGTAAATCTCTCGCTCAAACAGTTGCGGCAGCGGAATTTCATCAGCCGCATCAGCTCGATTCTCCGTAGCTATCAGGTGTCCCCGACCTCTTTGGAACTCGAGATCACCGAAACGACCCTGATGGAGAACCCGCCCCGGACAATCAAGTTATTGGATGAGCTCTATTCCCTCGGGCTTCATCTCGCTATCGATGATTTCGGCACCGGCTATTCATCATTGAGTGCCTTGCAGCAGTTTCCGATCAGCACATTGAAGATTGATAAATCCTTCGTGCGTGACGTCGTAAATAATACCGATGACGCGACGATAGTCGGCACAATTATTCACATGGGCAGAAGCCTGGAAATGGATGTAGTCGCGGAAGGCGTGGAGTCCGAGGACCAACTGAGTTTCCTTCAGACCCTCGACTGCACCTACGTACAGGGGCTCTTGTTCGGTGACCCAATGAGCTCCGACAATTACCTCGAGTTACTGCTCGCCCAGGCCGAAGGTACGGACTCCCACCGCGCATTGTTCGCCTGATCGTCATCGCCCGTAACACACTGATGCAAAACAGGGTAATCGTTGCGCTTCCCTACGTGTTTGCAAAATGATTAAATATCGTCAGTTTTAGGTGGCCGGGTCTGTACCATGATTAAGTCAATAAGCGCAGCTTGCATCCTCGCAGTTACTTTTTTCATCCCCGCAGCATTGGCGTGTGACTACCCGAAACGTGTGGAGATTCCGAATGGCAAGACGGCGACGAAAGAGGAAATGGTTGCCGGCCAGAAAGGCGTCAAGAAATTTATGGCAGACATGGAAGAATATCTCGCCTGTATCGAGGAAGAGGACAAGGAGATGCGGGCCGGCATCGAGCAGCCCGATCCGATTGTGGAGGCGCAGCGCGACGAGATGCTGGTTAAAAAGCACAATGCAGCCGTCGACCATATGGAAAAAATTGCAGCTCAGTTCAACGAAGAGGTACGGTCCTACAAAGGCCGCGGTGACTAGCCTGAATATTGCACAAGTTGGTGCGTAAGATCGGTTAAGGATTTGTTTGGTTGAGGGATTTTTTGACATTCTCCGGGTGCGGCCATTTCTCCGGCGTGTTTCAGTCGCGCCGATCAAATTACAGATCCGGATCGAACAAATAGAGGCGCCCGCCATCTGACGGGCATTGCTGCTCTATGAATCCGAGTGCCAGCAGCGCGCTCTTCGAATGAAACTCATCCATGCAGTGCAATAGCACCCTGCGGCAATGATGATCGCGGAGCCGGCTCAGGAGCCGTACACCTTCCTCCTTCTCCATGTGCTCCAGCTGGTCGAAGACGATGCCCAGATCGGCCAGACTGACGGCGACCGTATCGTCGGCTGTATAGACGTGGCATAGCCACTCGACCGACGAGTTGTCGGGAAACAGCTTCTCCAGGGGCAATGGCGGATCAGTCCGGCTTACGACGAGATAGGAGCCGTCTGTTGCCGGGTCCGCGAATACATCGAGCAGCGACGGCAATTGTTGTGGGGTCATGTATCGCCCGCGGTCAAAGTTGGTCGATTTCCTTCTTCAGGTCGAAGCGATGCTCGGTCACAATACGCTCGAGCACCTGGATCCGTTCCTCCAGCACGTCGATCTTGGCGAGAGTTTCCTCCATCTCGGTGTCTACCTCGGGCTTCTTGTCGCGTTGCTTCAGATAAGTCTTAATGACGCTCGCACACATCACAATTGCAATGATGCCGAGCACGAAAAGAAAATTACTGTTCATCTCTGTCCCTTGTTCATCAAAGATTCCGGAATTCCTGGTCGAGGTTGAAACGCGACGATGTCACGTAGCGTTCGAGTCTTGCCAGCCGCGTGTCCAGCGACTGAAACCGTCGGCGCACGTCGTTCAACGTCTGAGCCGGATCCGACCTGACCGCCCTGCGGAATTCCGGATCAAACTTCGGCTGCCTGGTGGCGTCCGGTGCCGTCGGAACCAGGAGCACGGTGCCGAAATAGATCAGCAGGGTCATCGGCATGGCCATGAGAAACGCGATGAACGCCAGAATGCGGGTCACTCTCAGATTAAACCCGAAGTAATCGGCAAGCCCCGCGCAGACACCGCCCAACATCGCCTTCTCACGGTTGCGATAGAACCGCCGCCGTGGAATGGATTCATATCCGCTCATGAGTGACTCCAGCGGTCGTTTCTTCCGCGGCGCCGCCAGAATTCGTATTCGTCATATCTCCCTGAATAGATCAGCGGCCGCTCGCGAATGAGCAGTGTCGCCGCGACATAAACCAGTGCCGTTGCCCAGGTGAACAGACACAGGCAGATCACCGCAATCACGCGCACGGTGACAACGTTGAAATTCCCGAACTCCGCTATCCCTGCGCAGACTCCAAAGATCCAGCCATTTTCCCGATCACGGTACAGGCCTCTCAAAGGGCTGTTGTCCGGACTCCAGGCGTCTCTGCTCATTGTTTCCTCCTCCAGTCAGGCAATTCGCTGTCGAGTATTTTCTCCAGTGTCTCCAGCCGGTCCTCGAGCCTCTGCGACAATTGCCACAGGTCCTCGAGCATTTTTTCGTCGCCACCCGAAATTTCGCGCGCCTGTTTCCACTTCGTTATGAAATGCAGGACGATAAAAAGGGGTGCCGGTATCGCGACAAATATGATTACCGCAATCGTTATTAATTCGCCCAGCGACATGCCCGGTTACTCTGCCTTCGCTGCCGACTTGCTCTTGCCCGATACCCGTTCCTTGAGTTCGTTGAACTCCTTTTCGACGGACTCTTCCGCCGCCAGGCTCGCAAACTCGTGGGTCAGGTCCTTGGGCAGGCCGAGGTCGTATGCCTCGATTCTTCCTTCGACGTCGTCTATGCGTCGCGTGTATTGCTCGAAACGGACCAGGGCGTCGTCGATCTTATAGTCGTGGATCTTCTTCCTGGCGGCAAGCCTGCTGTTCGCCGTCTTGTGCCGGGCCAGCAAGGACTTCTGCCTTGCCTTGGCGTCAGCGAGCTTGCTCTCGAGTCTCGCAATGTCATCATTGAGTTTGCCCATGCCCTCGTCTACGGCCAGGTAGTCGCTCTTGATGATGTCTGCCGCAGCGCCGGCCCGGGATTTTTCCACGAGCGCCGCTTTTGCGAGGTCTTCGCGACCCTTGCGAAGGGCAAGCTCGGCCTTGTTGTCCCATTCGCGCTGCTCGCCTTCGAGGGCTTCCAGCTTGCGATTCAGGTCCTTCTTGTCCGCGATCGAGCGTGCCGCCGCGGAGCGCACTTCGACCAGCGTATCCTCCATCTCCTGAATCATGAGCCGGACGATCTTTTCCGGGTCCTCCGCTTTGTCGAGTATCGCATTGATATTCGAGTTCACGATGTCGCTGAATCTCGTGAAAATTCCCATGAATGTGTCCTCTCATCAAAAAAAAGTACATGACTTAAGCTGCAGAATACGTGCCAACACCCTGCGGGTGTGCTCAACTTATTGATTTATTTTATAAAAACGGAAAGCAAGCAGCTGCGACCGTCGCATAAATCTAGTTTTTTTGACCGATTAATCGCTATATTCACTTTGATTTGGTTAAATATACTAATGCTCGAGAATCGCCCCGTACAACCGATCATCGGCGAGGCGCCGGCGTTCCTGGAAATGCTGGAACACGTCTCGCGGGCCGCTCCGCTGTCGAAGCCGGTGCTTGTCGTCGGCGAGCGCGGCACCGGCAAGGAGCTGATTGCATCACGGCTGCACTACCTCTCCGGCCGCTGGGAGCAGACGCTGATCAAGGTGAACTGCGCCGCGCTGACGGAATCGATTCTGGAATCGGAGCTGTTCGGTCATGAAGCAGGCGCATTCACGGGCGCCGTGAAGACCCATGTCGGCCACTTCGAGCGAGCCGATTGCGGCACCCTGGTGCTCGACGAGCTTGCGACCATATCGTTGAGAATGCAGGAAAAGATACTGCGGGTCATAGAGTACGGCGAACTGCAGCGCGTCGGCGGCAGCGACACGTTGAGCGTTGATGTGCGTATCGTCGGATCGACCAACTCGGACCTTCAGGCGTTGGCCGCCGACGGCAAGTTTCGCGAGGATCTTCTGGACCGGCTTGCCTTCGATGTGGTAACCGTGCCACCACTGCGTGAGCGTCTCGAGGATGTCTTGCCGCTTGCCTACGCATTTGCACTGAACATGGTCAGCGAGTTGCGGCGCCCGCTATTTCCCGGCTTCAGCGCGCGCGCCGCCTCGGCTCTGCTCGGCCACGACTGGCCGGGCAATGTGCGTGAGCTGAAAAATGCTATCGAACGCTCCGTTTACCGTTCCGCCGACGCGGAAAGGCAAATTACGAGGATTGCCTTCGACCCGTTCGACTCACCATTCAGGCTCGGTGAGGGCCTTGCCGGGCACTCCCGGGCCGCGCCCGTCGCCCGCAGGCCGCGGCCACCCCTGTTTCCGCTGGATCTCAAGGCCCGAGTCAACGAGACGGAAAAGGATCTGCTCGCGGCAGGCCTCGAGAAAGCACGATTCAATCAGAAAGTTGCCGCAGAACTGCTCGGCCTCAGTTACCACCAGCTCCGCGGCAAGATCAAGAAACACGGCCTCGACCGACGGGCGGCGCCGGGCGACTGATTCAGCTGTCGTCCTTGTAACGACGGACGTATATCGCTCCGCCGGTAAACAGGCCGCAAACGATGATTCCGAGCCAGAGATCGGGGCTGGTCATAAACCGGCCCAGGTCCAGTAATGACCACAGGCTCAGTGATGCGCCCTCTACGAGCTCGAGATGCTGTCCCTGCTGGAATACCGAATAGAAATTATCTAATCCCGGGAACAGCGGCATCCTGAATGAGCGCACGAAGAATGCCTCGGCCAGCACCGACGAATCGAAGAGAATGCCCTCGAGCAGCGGCAACACGGCGATCGGCAGGAAGGCGACCAGAAATGGTGACCGCTTCGTATAGGCCGAAACCAGCAGAAACCAGCCGACGAACGGCGAGAGCCACAAGGGCAATGCCAGAATGAAAACCAGTGTTGCGGACCAGTTATCGAAGAACGGCGCCGCGGTCCAGATCAGGTGCCAGACGTTTGCGCCGCGCACGCTGAGCCAGACGCTTGAAATCAGCAGTACGACCAGATGGGTAATCACGATTACACCGAACGTGATCAGCGGAATGACGAACAGTGCCGTCAGGAGTTTCGACAATACGGTTTCAAAGTCCGTGGTCGGAATCGACCGCCAGAACAGGATGCTTCGGTCTTTTCGTTCCGCATGCAGGCAGTCCAGTGAATAAAAGATCGTCAATATCCACATCGTGAATACCAGAGGCACTGACACGCTCACCATCGCCCCGCTGATGATGGCGGCACGTTTTTGCTCGCTGAGATTCGTCACACCGATGATGCCGATGTCCAGCGCCTTGTCCGCGTGTTCATGGCCGGACACGGTGACCTGTCCGAGCACGGTAAACAGCGCCACGACCAGCGCAATGACGAGCGGCGCGACATATATAGCCCTGTGTTCCCAGAGCTCGCGCCTGATCAATGCAAACTGACCCTGAATCATGCCGCCGCTCCCTTGACCTTCGCCACAAACAGATCGGCGATACC
>JBHIDG010000044.1:0-13589 GCA_046760025.1 Woeseia sp.
AAACGCCGTGGACAAAATTGAAATCGCTGCAAAAAAACCGTGATCCGCATCACGTTTATCGCCTGTTAGCAGGCAATTAGAGCATTTTTGATAGAAATTATGTTAACGATAGTGCATGCTCTAGCGCGGCTCCGGCTATATTCGTGATTCGTAGGTACACGCAAGTAATACCATCAGGCACCAATGATGAAGCGCTTTCTGACATGGCTGGGATCGAAGGTGTTCCCCCGAGGAGCCGCGTCGGAGTCGGTGCTCCGCCAAGCCACTCGCAGGCGCAATCAGAGTCCAAAACCGTCCCGGCCCCAGGCCCCGGATGCCGAAATGGTGGAGTTATCTACCGAACTCGGCGGACGTATTGAAGACGGTGGCCCCGGCAAAAACGTCCTGATACGCAACAAGTATGTTCGCGAGGACTCAGGCACGCACGATAACCTCAAGATAATCGACGATTCTCTTCTCGAAGACGAAGAGGAACAGGGCATCGATCCATACAACACAGGGCGATTTGATCGCTCCAAGTCCTGGGATCTGAGAACCAAGAAGTAAGTTCGCACCCGCTTCGGTCGGCGTCAAATTGACGGCATCCCAGGTCGTCTGTAGTCTGCGGCACAACGGGCCTGCCAAAGCTTTTTCATGGGACTCAGGGTTTCTTTCGACCTAAGCGATGATGATCTGAGACATTTTCGCCTGATCATGCGGGAGGCGCGTAAGGCTGCGGCAAAGGCCTCGCCGGAGGACATCGTCGCCTCGGCCGAGGAACTCCTGAAAGACGTCGGCACCTCCGGAATTCCGACTTTCATCGCCGGACGGCTCGAAAAGCTCAAGGTAATGATCAACATGCTGTCCGACCACGAGTGGGCGTTGCCGGAACAGGAGTCCGTCCGCGTACTGAACGCACTCGCCTACTTTTGCGAGCCCGAAGACCTGATTCCCGATCAGATCCCCGGTCTCGGCTTCCTGGATGATGCCATCATGATCGAATTGCTGGTCCGCGAGCTCCGTCATGAAATCGACGCCTATCGGGATTTTTGCGCCTATCGGGCCGGCCGGGTGCCCGAAGCCGGCGTCAAGAAAAAGACCACGGACGTCTCGCGGGAACAATGGCTCGAGAGCCGCCGCAGACAGCTGCAGTCGCGGATGAGACGGCGCCGGAAACGGTCTTTACAAAAAGGACTCCCGGGAGAGAATGGCTTGTAATGCCGGGCCGGAGAAACGTCCGCGATGCTCGACGCAGCAACCGACTGCGCAATACTGTTGCCCGCCGGATCCCGAGGCTCGAGAAACTCACCGTGAATATTGCGGTCATAGCATTGAGGGCGCCCCGGCCACGGCCGAATGCCCCGAATACGGCGCGTTTTGCCAAATGCGCCCTTGATTGCAACGCTTGTGCCATCTAGCCTAGCCTAATTGTCCAAGCCTGAAACTCGCAGAGTATGGAGAAAAACTTGAAAAATCATGACGCCGGTTGTCGGCTTTGGATTATCGGCGCGATTGCTGGCCTCCTCGCCCTGCCCGCCATTGCCGCGGCTTCAGCGGCCATATCAGACGACGATCTCGGCCCGGCACTGCGACACGAAAAAATAGGCCAGCTGGTCAGTGAATTCATTCAGAAGTCCCATTACCTCCATGCTGCCATCGATGATGACCTGTCATCGATGGTTCTGGATCGATATGTCAGTGCGCTGGACAGCAATCGCATGTATCTGCTGGCCGGCGACGTGAAAAGCTTCGAGACTTACCGCTATGAGCTTGACGATATGGTCCGGTCCGAGCCGCTCGACCCGATTTTCGACATGTTCGAGATTTACCGGACCAGAGTTCGGCAACGGCTCGATTTCGCCCTGCGACAACTCGAAATCGAGCCCGATTTCACGATCGACGAGAGCTACATATTCGACCGCGAAGACCTCCCGTGGGTCGCGACGGAGGCCGACCTCGACGAACTCTGGCGCCAGCGTATCAAGAACGACGCCCTGAATCTCAGGCTAGCCGAAAAGGAATGGGCGGAGGTTCAGGAGATCCTGCACAAGCGATACACACGGTTCCTGAAGCGCATGGACCAGATCAAAAGCGATGATGTTTTCGAGACGTTCATGAACGCGTTCGCCCATACGCTGGATCCGCACTCGAGTTACCTGTCTCCGCGGAACTCGGAGGAATATCGAATTCAAATGAGCTTGTCCTATTTTGGCATCGGCGCATCGTTGCAGATTGACGACGATTTCGTGATGGTCATCAGTATCATTCCGGGGGGGCCGGCGGCGATCGATGGAAAACTGAAGCCCAAGGATAGAATTACCGCCGTCGCGCAAGGTGAAGACGGGGAACTCGTCGACGTCATAGGCTGGCGGCTTGACGATGTCGTTCAACTGATCCGCGGGCCGGCAAACACCGTCGTTCGACTGCAAATCATGCCTGCCGGCGCACTACCGGGAACATCGGAAAAAGTCATAAGCCTGACGAGAAACCAGGTCAAGCTGGAAGAACAGGCGGCGAAGAGCGAAGTCATCACGATCCCGCGCGAAGGAAGGGAGTGGTCGATCGGCGTCATCAAGGTGCCGAGTTTCTACCGCGACTATCGTGCCTTGAGTAATGGTGACAAGGATTACACGAGCACGACCAAGGACGTTCGACGTCTGATCCGAAAACTGGAGGGCCAGGGTATCGATGGGCTGATTGTGGATCTCCGCAATAACGGCGGTGGCCACCTCACGGAGGCAACGGCAATGTCCGGCCTCTTTATTGACAACGGCCCCGTTGTTCAGCTGCGCAACTCAAACGGCCGGATCAGCCGTCTCGATGATCCCGACCCGGTGCCCCGCGTAGCCTACAACGGACCGCTTGCCGTGCTCGTCAATCGATACAGCGCGTCGGCTTCCGAAATATTTGCAGCCGCAATTCAGGACTATGCGAGGGGCGTAATAATCGGCCAGCAGACCTTTGGCAAAGGGACGGTACAGAATCTCTATTCACTCGACCAATATGTCCGCAGGCCGGGCGACCAGGGCCTCGGTCAATTGACCTTGACAATCGGCAAATACTACCGGGTGACGGGCGAGAGCACTCAGGAAAGAGGAGTTAATCCGGACATCGCCTTGCCGTCGTCGATCGATGCCAACCTCGTCGGCGAAAGCGTCCGTGACACTGCCCTGCCCTGGGATACCATAGGATCGACCGCATTCCGGGCCGGTGAACCGCTTCACAACACGATTTCGACGCTGACAGCCAGCTATATTTCAAGAAGCAAGGACGATCCAGATTATCAGTATCTGTTGGCGGGCATCCAGGATGTCGAACAGGTCCGTGCCCAAAAGTCGTTGTCACTGAATATGGAGGATCGCCGCGCGGAGCGTGAAGCGGAAATGAATCGCCGCCTGGCGAGAGAGAACGCGAGACGGGCTGCGCTGCAGCTGCCGCCTATTGCGACCATTGAAGAACTCGAAGAACTCGAGGGGCCGGATGTGCACCTTGACCAGGCGGCGGCGATTATTACAGACTTGGCCGAGCTGCGGGAAATCGAAACGCAGCCGGCCCAGACTGCACGGGTCAGGCCGTAGTCCGAAAACTTCGAAAATCCGCTTGCATCTCTTCCTGTAGGTGTTGTACTGTACTATAACACTAGACTTGCTGAATGCGGCAACGGAGGTGGCATGACAGCTCGAGCAACACCGTCCGAACGTTCGACAGCCGTGTTCGCAGGCCGGTCGCTCCTGCTTTTGGCAGGTCTGCTGCTGGGTTGCGGCTGGGGCACCGCCGCTGTCGGCGCGACTGGCCCCATGACGGCCTGTGATCGTCGCGCGGATCTCCAGAGTCTCGAGGTGCCCGTCAGCGATCTCTCCGCAAGTGTCATCGGTCACTTTACGCCCGATGAGCCCGACGGCGAGGAAGCCGAATCGTTGGGCGCGCGGCCGGTGCAGAGGAATTCTTCCGCCCCGCTTCTCTATCTGACCCCCCGAGTTGCGGCAATTCTGGAAAACGTCTTTTCTGTCGTCGCGATCGACAGCTCGCTATCGGAATCCGATCGGCTGGACCCGCCAGCCGACAGCCGGGCCGTTCCTGGTGATGAAACCGCACTCTCGCCGGTAGTGGCCGAGCCGTCACAGTCCGATTCATCGTTGGATGCCTCGATGGAATCGGTTGCTGATGACGTGGAGCGAGTTCCTGCGGTGCAGCGCCAGATGTTTCGAACCGACATCTAGAAGCGGTGCAATATTCAGGCTAGCGGCTCAGCACCTTGGAGATCCCCCACCAGTTCTCGCCGAGAATATTGACCTCACTTTCCTTGACGAGACCGTTGTCGCCGATGTGATAGAGCGTCGACATGGTCCCTGCAACCGGTACGGCATCCGTATCTTTGCTGAACAGGGCCTTTTCGCCGAGCAATTGCGACCGTTGCTGCAGCACCTCGGCAAAGTCGGAAGCCTGCTCCATCATTTCAATCCGCCGTTGAATTCGTTCGAAAAGCTGTTCACATTCATGACGCGTGCCATAGTTGATCGCACCGACGCTTTTGTCGCTCGCTTCTTTCGCCATTGCCGCAAGCTCATCATCGGAAAACAATGAGAACAGCTGCTGTGCGAACGCAATAATCATCAGGTTGATCGATCGCTTGGTCGCAATGTCGAGGCCTTCGGTTTCCGGCGGCGGACGATTCTGGATTTCCTCGATCTGATGAAGCAGATTCTCCTCATCCTGTCGCACAGCATCGACCTGTCCGGCCAGGTTATCCAGAATTGCGGCGACTGATCGGCGCCGGAATATCTTCAGAAATCCACTCATCGACATCAGGCGGCGACGCTCGACCTGCAGTTGGTCTTCCAGTTGTTGGACAGTGTCGCGTTTTTCCGATACCTGACGTTCCAGCAGCCGGGCCTCCTTCGTGCGTTCGTCGTTCCAGGCAACCAGCAGACGATTATGCTGCTTTTGCTCGCGTTGCTGTTTTAACTGCTCGGCAAACTTTGCGAGTCTGCACTGGCAACGCAGGGCCAGGCCCCGCAGCTGATAGAACACGATGGCGTTGTGTGCCCAGTCCGGATCGATCAGCAGTTCTTCCAAGTGGTCGAGCTTCTGCTGGAGTCTTGCGGCAACGCCATCCTTCTGCTTGATCTTGTCCTGCAGCCGAAACTGTTCGTTCCTCATGCCGGCAAATTCTTTTTTCAGCTCGGCGCGATTCCAGTACAGGTCCAGTAACTTCTCGCTATCCTGCGATTTTCCTCGCGAATTTCCGAAGATTGCGGCGATGCTGGCCAATCCGTACTCCTTTTACATAATCTGCGCGTATCGGACGAGGCTGTGAAGACTACTCGACGGCGATAATGACAACTGAAATGGGGTCAGTCCTTGATTGAATCGACAGTTTTCAGATCTGCGGCAGTCCTCTGACGCGAATGGTGATTATCGTTCGAGAATCAGATGGCCCTGATCCATGAGGTATTCGAGCCATTTGTTTAGCACGATATTGCGACGCCATCTTGCGTCGAGTTCTTCTGCGTGTACCCAGGATAGCCGCCGCAGCTCGGCGTGCCGATGAGCGCCGCAGAAACCCATCGCCTCCGCCACTCGGCCATCGAGATAAGCCCTGACATTCATGTCAGGATCGGCAATCCGCCGACCGGCTTCATAAAAGAAATACGAGAGCGACAAGGTAACCGTATATCGGCTCCGCTCGATGATTTCGACATGTAGATCGCAATCACCGGCTACGCGTGATCGATAATAGCCGTCCAGCCGTTCGAGTTCAGGAATTAATTGTTGCAGACGTAAATAATTGCTTTCGTACAGAGACATCAAGCCGACAAAACTTCGCGGCTTTGCAATAGTCTCCGGCACGAGTTGATAGTCGAGCAACATGAGCCAAATATATCATAGCGATCGCATTGCTAAAGGTATGCAAGAACAGTTCCGTTTTTCGCAATATTGAAAAAAATTATGGGCGAACTCTGCGTTCAACTCCTGTACTATCAAGGATTCTGCTTGCGATTTCCTCAATCGAAAACTCCGTCGTGTCCACTTTCGGGATGCCGTATCGTTTGAATAACTTGTCTGATTCTCGCAATTCATAACGCACTTGCTGGGCTGAAGAATACCGTCCGAGGGCCCGCCTCTCTTTTCGAATCTGTTGCAACCGCGTCGCCGCGATCGTCAGGCCGAACAATTTTTGTTTCTGCTTGACCATAAAATCAGGCAACTTCCCGCTTTCGAATTCTTCATCGGTCAGTGGAAAGTTGGCAGCATAAACACCATACTGTAACGCAAGGTAAAGACACGTCGGTGTCTTGCCAGAGCGGGAAACGCCAATGAGAATGACATCGGCCATTTCGTAATTCTGCGTAATTCCACCGTCGTCGTTCGCGAGTGCGAAATTGGTCGCTTCGATGCGTTTCATGTACGTGTTTATGTCGCTCATGCCGTGTGCCCTGCCCACAGTGTGAGTTCCTTTTTGCTCGAGTTCTTCTTCCAGTGGCGCCAGGAAAACATCGAAGATGTCGAGGTGCAGCCCGTCCGCCTTTCCAACGATCGCCCGGCAATCGTCATGTACGAGTGTCGAGAAGACGATCGGCCTCAATCCCTCCTCACGGGCCACCTGGTTAATTTTTTTCGCCGCCTCGCGCGCCTTGTCATCGGAATCTATAAATGGCACAGTCACTTGCCGAAAATCCTGTCCGTCAAATTGCGTAAGGAGGCTGTGACCAAGCGTCTCAGCGGTCACACCCGTCTGATCCGAGAGAAAAAAAACCGTACGTTCAGTCATTTGCACACACCACTGTCCAAGAGCTTTCCGCGCAGTCGTTTCAGCCGATTGTCCATGTCCAGATAGGTAACACAAGGGAGCTGATGTTGGAGCCATACGTTATCAAGCTTGACAAGCTTGGAATGCAAGACGTTGAAATCGTTGGCGGAAAGAATGCCTCGCTGGGCGAAATGATCGGTAATCTGAGCAGTCTCGGTGTCGCCGTACCCGGTGGGTTCGCGACCACTTCGGCAGCATACCGCGATTTTCTGGCCGACGGTGGACTCGATGAGCGTATCGCAGCCGTACTCGAAGGCCTCGATGTCGATGACATCGAGGCGCTCTCGGGGGCGGGCCGGACGATTCGCGATTGGATCGTTGAGGCGCCGTTGCCTGGCAGGCTCCTTGATGAGCTGCGTGTCGCCTGGGATGCCATGTCGGCCGGCGAGGATATCGCCGTCGCCGTCCGATCGTCCGCCACGGCCGAAGATCTACCGGATGCCTCTTTTGCCGGCCAACAGGAAACCTATTTGAACGTGAGGGGCATCGATCGCCTGACCGACGCGCTACATCAGGTTTTTGCATCACTCTTTAGCGATCGGGCCATCGCCTACCGCGTGCACCAGGGATTCGATCACTCTCTGGTCGCATTGTCCGTCGGTGTTCAGCACATGGTCCGCAGCGATATCGGCTCGGCAGGTGTGGTGTTTACACTCGATACGGAGTCAGGGTTCCGGGACGTCGTGTTCATTACATCGTCCTACGGACTCGGGGAAACGGTCGTACAGGGGATCGTCAATCCGGACGAGTTTTATGTCTACAAGCCGGCACTCGAAGCGGGCCGACTTCCTGTGTTGCGCAAGAATCTCGGCAGCAAAACCATCAAGATGGTGTACAGCGCTGATCCCGCTCCCGGAAAAACGGTCGAGACCGTTGATGTCGATGGCCGGGACAGCCAACAATTTTCATTAAGCCAGAACGACGTTATCGAGCTAGCCAAAACTGCGCTGACCATCGAGAAACATTACAGACGTCCGATGGACATCGAGTGGGCCAAAGATGGCTCTGACGGCAAGATTTACATACTCCAGGCGCGTCCAGAGACGGTCCAGAGCAGAAGCGGTCGCACGATTCAGCGATTCACGCTCAAGGGCCGGTCCACAATTCTCAGCCAAGGCCGGAGCATCGGTCAGAAAATCGGTACCGGCACGGCGAAGATTATCCGCGATGTCAGCGAGATGAGTCGAGTCCAACAAGGCGACGTCCTGGTGTCGGATATGACCGATCCGGACTGGGAGCCCGTCATGAAACGCGCCGCCGCTATAGTAACAAACCGCGGCGGCAGGACCTGTCATGCGGCCATCATTGCAAGAGAGCTCGGTATTCCGGCCGTCGTTGGTTGTGGCGATGCGACGGACAATATCGCCGACGGCACGGCTGTCACGGTGAGTTGCTCCGAGGGAGACGAGGGATACGTTTACGAAGGCCTGCTCAAATTCGAACGGAAACAGATTGAGCTGGACTCCCTGCCGGACATTCCGGTGAAGATCATGATGAATGTCGGTAATCCTGACAGGGCCTTCGACTTTGCCAACATTCCGAACAAGGGAGTCGGGCTGGCGCGGCTCGAGTTCATTATCAATCGGATGATCGGCGTGCACCCGAGAGCCCTGCTCGATTACGATGAGCTGGATTCCGCAACGCGCGATGCCGTGGACGAGCAAATGGCGGGTTACGACGATCCCGTCGGATTTTTCATCGACAAGCTCACCGAGGGTGTTAGTACAATCGCGGCGGCATTTGCTCCCGAGCCCGTCATCGTTCGCCTGTCTGACTTCAAGTCGAACGAATATGCAAATCTCATCGGTGGTGAGGCCTTCGAGCCGGAGGAAGAAAACCCGATGCTTGGATTCCGCGGCGCAGCCCGCTATTTGTCCGACAGCTTTCGGCCCTGCTTTGAACTCGAATGCGCGGCGCTTCGCAAGGTCCGTGGAGAAATGGGACTCGATAACGTTCAGATCATGATCCCCTTCGTCCGAACAGTGCAACAGGCAAAGGACGTTGTCGAACTCCTGGACAAGAACGGATTGAAGAGGGGACAAGACGATCTGAAGATCATCATGATGTCCGAGTTGCCGTCGAATGCGCTACTGGCCGACCAGTATCTGGATCATTTCGACGGCATGTCGATCGGTTCGAACGATATGACCCAGTTAACTCTTGGTCTCGATCGTGACTCGGCAGAAGTCGCCGAGGTTTTCGACGAGCGTGACGATGCGGTGAAGGCCATGCTGGCGATGACAATCTCGGCGTGCAAGGCGAGAGACAAATATGTCGGAATCTGCGGCCAGGGACCGTCCGATCATCCCGATCTGGCGAAATGGCTGGTCGACGAAGGAATCGAAAGCATGTCGCTGAATCCGGACAGCGTCATCGAGACCTGGATGTTTCTCGCCGGCGAGCCCGTATAAAAAATGGGGTACGTCCCCATTCTTCTAGAAGCTGTCGTAACGGGATCGCCGTTGCCACCGAATCCTCGGCAGCCACAATCCCAGAATGATACCCACTGTTAATACGAGCGCACCGCTCAGAAACCAGTAACGGGTTTGCTGCCTGTTGAGTTCGTGATTTTCTTGCTCGAGGATGCTCACCCGTATTTCGGCATCCGTCAGCTCTTGTTGCAGTTCCTTGTTACGACTGTCGATAGCCAGTACATTCGCAGAGGTTCGTTTGATCTCCGCCAATTCCTTCACCAGTCGGCCATTGTCGCGTTCCAAGGTTCTGATCTGCCTTGCCGCACTGTCGTATTCGCCTTTTATCGCGTTGAGCTGCGAGCTCATCGAGGTCCCGCGGGCGTTGGCGTTGGTCAGCCTGTTCGTCAGCGATTCCAGCTGCTCTCGCGCCGGAGGTTCCGACATCAGGTATCGGCTCAAGACCCACCCTTCCGTACCTCCCCCCGTCCTGACTCTTGAATAGCCGGTCTCATCATCCAGTTCGAGAACCTCGAGTTGCGTTCCACTGGACACCATGAGCTGGATCGCATTGCTGGTACTCGGACCGGTGCGCAACATGACTTCAAACTGGTCACTGACCCAAGCCTGGTCCGCAGAAGCCTGCGCTGCGGCAAGCAAAAAAGCTGTTTGCAGTATTGCTCTTCTTATCATCGGATAAAGTCGCCCGGCGGTGATGACGCCAACTATAAGGCATGCACATTTTGCATTGCAAAGCGCACTGTCGGCATTTGGTGACACACTACTCCGTCAGGTGGCGAAGCGAATCGGCATGCTCTTCCCAGTTGCGGCCGTCGAAAGCGTCGATCTTCATTGACGTAACGGTGCCGGGATCGAGGCAGCGCGCATTGACACTGTACCCGTTCGGGTTGGATCGCGGTATATAAAACGATTTGACGCCGCAATTGGTACAGAACATGTGTTTCGCGATGCCGGTATTGAATTGA
Organism: Woeseia sp.; assembly: GCA_046760025.1. GTDB lineage: Bacteria > Pseudomonadota > Gammaproteobacteria > Steroidobacterales > Woeseiaceae > JACZWL01. The sequence continues at coordinate 10,188 of JBHIDG010000044.1, forward strand.
TAGGTCGCAAGAACGTCCTGGCCGCTGACCAGCTTGAACTGATTCTTACGCACGAGCAGATGCAAATGCCCGGACATTCGGCAGATGCTGCAATTGCACTCATTCACTTCGAGATCTGCCGGCGCCTCGACGTCAAACCTGACCCGACCACAATGGCAGCCACCTTTATGAATCGTCATCTGACTTCCGCACTTTCCCGTTTACGCCAAACTGCCAGCGCATTGTTGGCGGGCATGGCATAGAGCCTTTCGAGTCGCATAGCCGACCTGGCGGCAGACTCAGCCAACACTTCCAGATCGCGAATTCCCATGCTGGAGTCCTGGCTTCGCAGTGATTGATCAAAAAGCCGGTTAGTCTCGCTGGTGGGCCTCCCGTCACGATTGAACGGCCCGTACAGACAAAACCTGCCTGCATGTGGCAGCAGCCGGCCGGCAACGGAAAACATACAGTGCACCCCGGGCATACTCATGATGTGCGCCGTATTCGCCGAAAATACACCGTCATATTCCCCGGAAAAACCGCCGGACCTTTGCACGTCCAACAGCAGCGGATCGCGCACGTTGGGCAGGCGGGCATCTGCTATCCATGCTGCTATGCCCTTATGGTTCCCGGCAAGATCGCTGGTCTGCCAATTCAGCCACGGCATAGCATTCGCGAAATACACGGCATGCTGGCCAGTGCCGGAACCAATTTCAAGAACATTCCTGCAATCCCGAAACTCGATTCTGATTACCTCCAGTATGGGTCGCTTGTTGCGTTCGCATGCAGGCGCATTCGGCTTTGCGGTCATGCTTGCTCGCAGAAGATGCTCTGATCGAAGAGTGTGTCGCGGTAATACGCGAGCTCGGCAATCGAGTCCCTGATATCTGCCAGTGCGCGATGCTCCGATTCTTTCCTGAACCCGTTGGCGATTTCCGGTGCCCAGTTTTGCGCGAGTATCTTCAGAGAACTCACATCGAGGTTTCTATAGTGAAAAAATGCCTCGAGTGCCGGCATCTGGCGCGCCAGAAATCGGCGATCCTGGCAAACGCTGTTTCCGCACATCGGGGATGCCTTCTCCGCGACGTGAGCTCTGAGGAATTCGAGCGTTTGGGCCTCCGCCTCCTGCATGCTCGTGCCGCTGGCCAGCACCCTTGTGGTGAGCCCGGATTCACCGTGATGCTTTGTATTCCATTCATCCATCGCATCCATGACTTCCCGGTTCTGACCGATTGTGATAACCGGCCCTTCGGCCAGTTCGTTCAACCGGTCGTCGGTGACAATGGTTGCGATTTCAATGATGTGATCGGATATCGTGTCAAGCCCTGTCATCTCAAGGTCGATCCAGATCAGCTTGGTTGGGGCCTGCTGCGGCCCGGTTTCGATTACCCTGGTCATCCGACTTCCCGACTTCGACTCGCATGGTCGAGTTTACCGCGACCGAAGATGCAAGGCTGCCTGCATCGCGGCATACTTTGCCCGAATGCGTTCGGCCAGCCTGAATACTGCACCTGCACGCAGTGCCGTCCGCGCCTGAGATCGGTTGAGGATTTGATGGGTTGAGGGATATTCCGAGTGAGTGGACTGACGGTATCTGTTTCCGAACGAGGAAAATCTCTCAGGCGATCAATGACTAAGCGAAAGCGCGCCAAGTGCCGCAATGTTCAGGCCGGACCAGAAGCCGAATGACGAAGTCGCCGTCGAACGGACAAACCGGGCGAGTCGTTGCGACATTCAGCCGCCGGATGGTCCTGCGCCTCGCGGATGGCAGGCAGGTCAGCGCGCGGGTCAAGGGCAAGCGATTGCGGCCTGTGTGCGGGGACCGTGTCGGGGCGCAAGCGATTGACAGAGAGCCGGATTGGCTCATCACGCGCGTATTGCCCCGCAGCAACGAACTCAGCCGGCCAAACACGCGCGGCAAAGTCGATGTACTTGCCGCCAATCTCAGTTTTCTCGTGGCCGTTGCCGCGGACCCGCCGGCACCCGACTGGTTCATCGTCGATCGATACCTTGCCGCCGCCGAACTGATGGGTGTCGCCGCCGCCGTTATCTTCAACAAGACAGACCTGGCGGAACCGGATGAAGATGTGACACAGGCGTTGCTGGTGTACGAACGCATCGGTTACCGAACCATACTTAGCAGCGCCAAGGCCGGCAGCAATCTGGCTGCAATTCTGGACCTGCTGGCCAACGAGACGGCGATCATCGTCGGCCAGTCGGGGGTCGGCAAGTCCAGCCTGATCAATCGGCTTGCCGAGAATGCCGAGCTGCCGACCGCGGCCGTTTCCGAAAGCAGGGGCGAAGGCCGTCATACCACAGTCAACTCGGTGATGCTCGCACTGCCGAACGGCGGCGCCGTCATCGACTCGCCCGGCGTGCGCGACTATGCGCCGGGCATAGACAGTACAGACGAGGTAAAAATCGGATTTCGGGAAATCGCCGAATCAGGTGCGGCGTGCAAGTTCTCCGACTGCCGGCATCTTCGGGAGCCCGACTGTGCGGTCAAAGCAGCCGTCGGGACCGGCCGAATCAGCGAACGGCGCTACGAAAGTTACAGGCGCCTGCTGGTGCTCACCAGGAAGCTGACTGAACGAAGGCATTAACCCGGCGGCCAGCCGAAGTTTCGGCCGCCCAGCAGGTGCAGATGTACGTGAAATACAGTCTGGCCCGCCGCCTCATTGCAATTCATTACGACCCGGTAACCGTCTTCGCTGAATCCTTCCTCGGCCGCAACGTGCTTGGCCGCCATAAACAGATTGCCGATCTCCTCTTTATCGGCGGCGTCCAGTTCGTTGATCGAGGCGATATGCCTGCGCGGCACGATCAGGACGTGCGTCGGCGCCTGTGGATTGATATCCCGAAAGACAAATACCTTTTCGGTCTCATATATGACATCGGTTTCGAGCTCTCCCGAGACAAACTTGCAGAACAGGCAATCAGCTTCACTCATCGGGTCAGTTCACTCCTTTGCGTCAATCGACGATCCGGCGCCCGAAGAAGGCATGCGACAGAGTGCCTCCGTCAACATATTCGAGCTCGCCGCCGAGCGGCACACCATGCGCGATGCGGCTGGCAGGCACCTTGTGCCGACTCGCCATGTCGGCCAGAAAATGTGCGGTCGCGTCACCCTCGACCGTCGGGTTCGTTGCGATGATCAATTCTTTGACCTGCTCGTCGGCCAGCCGGTTTTCGAGCGCATCCAGACCGAGTTCGTCGGGACCGATACCATCCAGCGGCGAAAGATGGCCCATCAGGACGAAATAAAGCCCGCGGTAACCGGTAGCGTCCTCGACTGCCATCACGTCTGCCGGTGACTCGACGGCACAGATGAGTGACTCGTCGCGACCCGACGCGCTGCAAATGTTGCAAAGCTCATGCTCGGTAAACATTCGGCAGCAGCTGCAATGACCGATGCCGGCGACG
>JBHIDG010000045.1:0-13540 GCA_046760025.1 Woeseia sp.
GCGCCCGAGGTGATCGGTCGCGGCATTGCAAGGCACTGTGCCGAAAAATCCAAGCACCGCAGCAAATAGTCATATTAGTCGGTGCCCGGCACCGGAGTCACCCAGCAAATAGTCATATTAGTCGGTGCCCGGCACCGGAGTCACCGCTACGCCGGCCGCGAAAAGAGTCTCTTTATGCTGTTTCACCGGCGTGACCGCCAGCAAGTCCTGCCCGCTGACGTTGATAACTTCGCCAACGTCTCTCACGCCATCGGATAACTTGTCGCCGGTCGCTAATCGACCATCGGTAAGGTAGCGCATCAGGCGTCGCTTGCTGCTTCCCAGGTTCTGGGTTCTTGCAACGACTTCCTGCCCCGTATAACAGCCTTTGTCGAAATCGATCGCCCCGAGCAAATCCAGGTTGAGCATGTGCGGCGTGTATTTTTCCGAATGATTTCCTGTGATTTCCGGAATTCCGGCACGAATTCTGGCGCCGGACAGTAGCCCTAGATCGGCATGTTCCTCCGTATTGATCCCGGCCCTTGCGAAATCGGCCTTGAATCCCGTGACTTCGACACATAGTTCTTCGATCCCGATATTGACGGCGATGAGCCCGTGAGCGATAGAGGAGCCATTCATTTCTTGCTTCGGTTTGAGTCCGAGCTCGTCGAGTTCGGCGATGTCGTCATCGCGATGGAATACCAGATGGGTCCAGTCGGGCCCTTCGACGTCGAGGCTGACATCAGCTCGCAGGCGGTAGACGGCCAGCCGCTCGCAGACCGACTCGGCAAGCGACGCAGGCAGTGCAAGCCCGAAACCACCGTCGATATTCATGACGCGGAGCACCGTGATGACTCGTCCCTTCGGGTTGCACAAGGCTGCCGGCAGGCTGCCGATCTGAACCACACGCTCCATATCCTGGGTCAGTTGCCCCTGCAGAAACTCGCCAGCGTCGCATCCGGTTACGGAAATCAGTTTGTAGGTCTCATCCGGCATATCTGGCATACTTCGAGGATGCCCGACGATAGCAGCAAGTCAACAAAAAAGAACGAAATCGAGTCCTCGAATGATAGCGTGAAGCGCAAGCGCAAAGGCGTCAGTCTGGTCAAGGAAATCGGCGGCAGAGACGGTCCCGACCCGACCCGCTTCGGCGATTGGGAAAAAGACGGCCGGTGTATCGACTTTTAGGAAAAGACCAAGAAAAAGATGAATAAAGCCGGTCGACCGCTGTCGCCACACTTATCAATCTATCGCTGGCCGATAACGATGACGCTTTCGATCCGGCATCGGGCTACCGGTGTGGCGCTGTCTCTCGGGCTTATCGTGCTGGCGATCTGGCTGGTTGCACTGTCAACCGGAGAAGACCCGTACAACCGGATTTCCGGTCTGCTGGGATCCATAGTCGGCCGTTCGTTGCTCATCGGGTTCAGTTTCGCTTTCTTCCTTCACCTCTGTAACGGCATTCGACACCTTTTCTGGGACGTGGGCCTCGGTTTCGAGATGCTTCAGGCCAATGCCTCTGCCTGGTTCGTATTAGTTGCGACTATCGCGCTAACGCTCGGATTCTGGCTGGTACTTTAGACAATGAGTCTGCGAACGCCGCTCGGTCGTGTCCTCGGACTTGGATCCGCGAAGGAGGGAACCGGTCACTGGTGGGCCCAGCGGATCACCGCTGCCGCGCTCGTCGTTCTCGGACTGTGGTTCGTCGTCTCGGTCCTCGTGCAGGAAGACCTGCAGTTCGAAACGATATCGGAATGGGCCGGCAAGCCGCTCAACAGCATTCTGCTGGTCGTGACTGTCGCGACGCTGGCCTATCACTCCAAACTGGGCGTGCAGGTCGTCATCGAGGACTATGTGCACGGGGCGGCCATCAAAGTCTTTTCCCTGGTTGCGAATTATTTCGTGCACGTGTTGCTGGGCGCCGCGAGCCTGTTCGCCGTGCTGAAGATCGGCTTCGGTGCCGCATGAGCGATTACGAATTCATCGACCACAGTTATGACGCAGTCGTCATCGGGGCGGGCGGCGCCGGCCTGCGCACGACCTTCGGTCTGGCGGAGGCCGGCTTCACCACCGCTTGCATCACCAAGGTCTTCCCCACGCGCAGCCATACCGTCGCGGCTCAGGGCGGAATCAGCGCGGCGCTCGGCAATATGGGCGAGGACGACTGGCGCTGGCACATGTATGACACAATCAAGGGCGCCGACTGGCTCGGCGATCAGGATGCGATCGAGTATATGTGCAAGGAAGCGATGGACGCGGTGATCGAGCTCGAGCACTACGGCGTTCCGTTCTCGCGAACCGAAGACGGCCGCATCTACCAGCGCCCGTTCGGTGGCATGACGACCCGTTTTGGCGAAGGCACTGCACAGCGTACCTGTGCCGCCGCGGACCGGACCGGACACGCGATGTTGCATGCCCTCTATCAGCAGTCGCTGAAGCACGATGCCGATTTTTATGTCGAGTATTTTGCAATCGACCTGATTATGGAGGACGGTGCCTGCCGGGGTGTCGTGGCGCTGGACCTGGCGGAAGGCCGGATGCATCGTTTCCGCGCGCACCGGGTCATACTGGCGACCGGCGGCTACGGCCGCGCCTATTTTTCCTGCACGTCGGCGCACACCTGCACTGGCGACGGCAATGCAATGGTGCTTCGTGCCGGATTACCGTTGCAGGACATGGAGTTCGTGCAGTTTCACCCGACCGGCATATACGGTGCAGGCATGCTGATCACGGAAGGCTCGCGCGGCGAGGGCGGGTACCTGACCAATTCGGACGGCGAACGCTTCATGGAGCGGTACGCGCCGAACGCGAAGGATCTTGCATCCCGCGACGTCGTCAGCCGCTCGATGACCATCGAGATTCGCGAGGGACGCGGTGTCGGCCCGCAGAAAGACCACATTCACCTTCATCTCGAGCATCTCGGTCCGGAGGTCATCGGTGAACGCCTGCCCGGCATCGCCGAAACCGCGCGAATATTTGCGGGTGTCGATATCACGAAAACGCCGATTCCCGTACTGCCCACCGTTCATTACAACATGGGCGGCGTGCCGACAAATTTCAACGGCGAGGCCGTGACGATGACCGACGGCGACGCCGAGGCGGTCGTGCCGGGTCTGATGGCGGTCGGCGAGGCGGCTTGCGTGTCCGTACACGGCGCCAATCGTCTCGGTTCGAACTCACTGCTGGATCTCGTGGTGTTCGGGCGCTCGGCTGCATTGCGCTGTGCGGAAACGATGACGCCGGGCAGGCGCCACCGGCCGCTGGCTTCCGATGCCGGACAGGTGAGCGTCGATCGCCTGAATCGGCTGCGCAATGCGAATGGCTCACGGCCGACGGCCGACATCCGTCTCGAAATGCAGAAAGTCATGCAGAGCCACGCCGCCGTATTCAGGACCGGCGACTCGCTGGACCAAGGCGTCAAACTCCTCAAAGAGACTCATGCCGCATTCTCCGATGTGCACGTCTCCGACCATTCGATGATCTGGAATACCGATCTCATCGAGACGATCGAACTGGAGAACCTGCTCGGGAACGCAATCGCGACGATCCGGTCCGCCGCGAACCGCAAGGAAAGCAGGGGAGCGCATGCCCGGGAGGACTTCCCGCAACGCGACGATCAGAACTGGATGAAACATACGCTGGCCTGGGTCGATGCCGGCGGTGAGGTGTCTATTGACTACCGGCCGGTTCACGAACGGACGCTGACCGACGAGGTCGAGGCGATACCGCCCAAGGCCCGCGTATACTGAAGTCAGGGAGAGATCTATGGCGCAGTTTCTATTACCCGCCAATTCGCGAATCAGGAAAGGAAGACATTTCCCGACGGCGTCCGATTCCGAAAGTGTGCGGCGCTTCGCCGTCTATCGCTACGATCCGGACGGCGGCGAGAATCCCCGGATGGATACCTACGAAATCGACATGGATGACTGCGGACCGATGGTGCTCGACGTGCTGATCAAAATCAAGAACGAAGTCGATCCGACGCTGACATTCCGACGCTCGTGCCGGGAAGGAATCTGCGGCTCCTGCGCCATGAATATCGATGGCGGCAACATGTTGGCATGCACGGTTTCCGCCGATAGCATCAAGGGCGACGTCAAAGTCTACCCGCTGCCGCATATGTCGGTCGTCAAAGACCTCGTTCCGGACCTGACCAACTTCTATGCGCAATATGCGTCGATCAAACCATGGTTGCAGTCACGCACGCCGGCGCCGTCCGATCGGGAAAGACTGCAGAGCAAAGAAGATCAGCAACTGATCGACGAACCGGCGGCATGCATTTTGTGCGCCTGTTGTTCGACCAGCTGTCCGAGTTACTGGTGGAACAGCGATCGGTATCTGGGTCCCGCGGCTCTGCTGGCGGCTTACCGATGGCTGGTCGATAGCAGAGACGATGCGACTGGCGACCGTCTCGACGACCTCGAGGACCCGTTCCGCCTTTACCGTTGTCACACGATCATGAACTGCACGGAGACCTGTCCCAAGGGCCTCAATCCTGCCCGCGCGATCGCCGAGACCAAGAAGATGCTGGCGGAACGCCGGTACTAGTACTCCTTCATGGTGACATTGACGGATGCAGAGCCATCCCGATGATTCAAGACCAGGCGCAGTCCACAGAAAATGGCCGGGTCTTTTTCAAGGACTGCAACGCCGTATTGGATCGTCTGGGTGGCTCCCTGCGGGCGAGCCGCGAAGTAGTCATCCGCTTTGTTGCGCCTCTTGGCAAGGGCCCGCCATTCCCGGCGAGGCGCGCCTTGCGGCCAACTACTTCACGAGTCGCTGAATCCGTTTATGTCACCATGAAGGAGTACACTTGACCGACGGCAAACTGCGATGGCAGTGCAGACGGGGCATGCGGGAGCTCGATGAGCTGCTGGCGGCCTATCTGGGGAGTCGTTACGAACAGGCGCCGCAGATTGAAAAAGACGCGTTTCACGAGCTTTTGAAGCTTTCCGATCCGGTATTGATCGGCTATTTGTTGGGCAATGAGCAGCACCCGGGCCCCCACATAGCCGATGCCATCGAGAAGATTCGAAGCAGTACTCAGTCCTGATCCGGCCCTGCGCAGGCTGGTCATGCTGGCCGCCTGTACTGGCCTATTGACCGGATTCGTCCTCATCATCCGATTACCGGTATCGGCCTGGATTCGGTTCGGGCTGACAATGGTCTGGCTTGCGAGTCAGGTTCGGGAGATCGGAAGGCTGACCCGCGGCGCCGCACGAGTAAGAACGATCCGCTTGGGTCCCGACTCCGCGACGGTGATTAATCGTAAGGGCAGGGAGGAGCCGGTACAGATTATGTCTGGTAGCGTCGTGCTGCCGAAGCTCGCCTGGCTCCGTTTGAGGCTGTCGGACGGGCTGTGTTACGGCGAGTTGCTGCGCGGCAATTCGGCCCGGGACCGGCACTGGCGGTGCCTGCAGATCCTGTGGCGTCAGGGCCCGGCCGCCTTTGGCGCGACTCCCGAAGCTGATACCATCTCCAACCGCAAATCCGGGTCACATTTCTAGAAAAAACACCCTCAAATCATGCCTTGTTTCGCGAACTTTCGAACCTTTCGCCGGTCTATCCGGGAGTCGGTTGGCTATACCACTCATTGAGTGGGGCCTGCCCGTATGGCGACCAAATCGACCGATGCTCAGCTGGTCCGACGTGTCCAGAAGGGCGAGACAGGTGCTTTCGACCTTCTTGTACTGAAATACCAGCACAAGATCGTCAATCTGGTGATGCGGTATGTGCGAGATCCGGACCAGGCATTGGATATCACCCAAGAGGCCTTCCTCAAGGCCTACCGGGCATTGGGCCGGTTCCGGGGGGACAGCGCATTTTACACCTGGCTGTATCGGATCGCCGTGAACACTGCAAAGAATTACCTGGCAGCCCAGCGCAGACGTCCCATGGATGTCGAACTGGACCTGCAGGATCCCGAGCAGTTCGATCTGCATGCGAAGCTGAAGGAGACGGACACGCCCGAGGGCGTGACGATGAGTCGTGAGCTGCATGAAACGGTCGCACGCGCCATTGAGGCACTGCCCGACGATTTACGAACGGCGATTGTGCTTCGCGAGCTCGATGGAATGAGTTACGAAGAAATTGCACAGACAATGGATTGTCCCGTCGGGACGGTCCGTTCACGCATTTTTCGTGCGCGGGACGCGATCGGCAAAAAAATCGGGACTTTGGTTGAATAGTTTGGTATCAAAATACCGAAAATGTATTGGTGATTTATGAACGACGCCCTGAGAATGCAGATATCCGCCTTCGTTGACGGTGAGCTGCCAGAAAACGAAAGCGAGCTGCTGCTGCGAAGATTGAGCCAGGATATGGCGCTACGCCGGCAGGTTGCGCAGTTTCTCGAAATTGGCCGCCTGATTCGCCGGGACCAGGACGTGCCCGGTGTCGATGCATTGCGCGAGCGGATCGCGAAGGCGCTTGGCGAAGAGTCAGTGCAGCACGCGGTGGAATCGATCGCGTCGAAGTCGAGGTTCACTAAGCCGGCAATCGGCATGGCGGTCGCCGCATCGGTAGCAGTGCTGGCGCTGGTCGCGGTTGGCCGGGTGTATCAGCCGATCGGGAACCGAAACGCTGGTGAAGAGGTTGCGGGCTACACGGTGCCCGAGAGTCAGGTGGATGCAGGCCTGCCGGATGATGAATTACTCGAGCAATTCTATCTGTATCACAATCCGCGACTCGTAACCTGGCAGCTTCGTGATGGCGAGCTGGTGGAAATCGAGGCAGACAAGGAGCCGCTTGATTCCGGTGCGACCGATCCGGACGAAGCAAGTGACTAAATCATTCGAATTACTGTCCCTGTTGACGGTCGGGGTTTGGCTGGCGAGCCAATCGGCAGGCGCACCGGCTGCAGATGCGCCCGGCGAGTGGATCACCCGCATGTCGGCGGCCGTACAAAACGCAAGTTATGCGGGCACGGTCATTCGGACGAAAGGTGGCGATACAGAAGCGCTGAAGGTCGCGCACAGGATTGACGCTGGTGTGATCAATGAAAAGCTGACTATCCAGGAAGGAAGCAGCCTCGAGATCATCCGCAACGGCAACGAGGTGCATTGTATCCTGCCGGACAAGAAGTCGGTGTTGGTCGAGATCTGGGACGACCAGAGCACACTTTTCACGGCGCTGCCAGGCGGCGATATTGCATCCAGCAACGAATACGACCTGTCACTCGTCCGCGAAGATCGAATCGCAGGTCGCAAGGCCGTCTTGCTGGCAATCCGGCCTCATGACGAATTCCGCTTCGGGCACCGCCTTTGGTTGGATCGCGCAACGGCGTTTCCGCTGCAGACCGAACTGGTCGATCGTGACGGAAGTATTCTCGAACAAGTCAAATTTGCGGATATCAATCTGGAGTCCAGTATCCCGGCAGAAGCGCTGTCGCCGTCGGTGAGCCTGGAGAATTTCACGTATCACACCGGACGGTCGAAACGTATCGAGGTCAACATCGCTACAGAATGGGTAAGCGACGATCTCCCCCCGGGGTTCCGGGTGGTGTCGACCAAATCGGCGCAGTTGGCGGGCGCCGAGGCGCCCGTAACGCACATCCTGTACAGTGACGGTCTTGCCGGCGTGTCGGTATTCATCGCCGAGGGTGAGAGCAAGAACAGAGCCCGCCGGTCCAGTATTGGCGGGTCCAACGCGTACACGCTGCAGCACGCCGATTACCGGATTACCGCGGTCGGTGAGGTGCCGGCGGCAACCGTCAGGCGAATCGCCAGCTCGATGCGTCAGAAATAGACCGCTGTTTCGTCTGGCAGCCACTTTCCCGTTACTGATATAAAGGGGCATGGAGTCAGCTCACGGCACGATCGTCTCTGTTGCGCAGGGCCATGCCACCGTATCCGTTGACGCGCCTCAGGCCTGTGCTCGTTGTGCGGCGGGCAAGGGATGCGGGGCAGGCCTGCTCACGGGTTCGAATCGATTGCGCCTGATCGACGTCGAAGTAGCACCCGGTCTGGAACTGCACCCCGGCGACAAAGTCAGACTGACGCTGGCACCGGCGCAGCTCCTGCGAGCCGCGGTATTCGCTTACGGACTGCCGCTTGTCGGCGTCATCGCCGCACTGGCGGTCGCCTGGGTCATCAACGGTGCCATCGACGATGGATCTGCCGTCGTACTGGCGATAGCCGGTCTGCTTGCCGGTGCGTTATCGGGGCGGTACTTTCTCAATCAGGACCGATGCCTGAAGAATCTCGTTCCAACCGTATCCAATCGCGATGCGAACAGTTCAGATCTATAGCCGGCCCGGCTGCCATTTATGCGAGCGGCTCATCGAGGAAATCATGCCGATCTTGCAGGGCAGGGCCGAGCTCGAAGTCCTGAATATCGACTCGAGAGAAGACTGGCGGGACGCGTATGATACGCGCGTGCCCGTGGTCGAGATCGACGGCCACTTTGTCTGTCAGTACAGACTCGACGGGAACGCGCTGGCCGCGGTCCTCGACGGGATTGAGGCATGAATAATATTCGCAACTTCTCGATCATTGCCCATATCGACCACGGCAAATCGACGCTGGCGGACCGCTTCATACAGCTTTGCGGTGGATTGCAGGCGCGGGAAATGTCGGAGCAGGTGCTGGATTCGATGGACCTCGAACGCGAGCGTGGCATCACGATAAAGGCGCAGAGCGTATCACTGAAATACGCCGCTTCCGATGGGAATGACTATCGATTAAATTTCATCGATACGCCCGGTCACGTCGATTTTTCCTACGAGGTTTCCCGCTCACTGGCTGCCTGCGAGGGTGCATTGCTTGTCGTCGATGCTGCGCAGGGTGTCGAGGCGCAAAGCGTCGCCAACTGCGTGACGGCTATCGATCAGGGTCTAGCGGTACTGCCAGTATTGAACAAGATCGATCTTCCGGCCGCTGATCCCGAGAAGGTCATGCGGGAAATCGAGGACATCATCGGCATCGATGCCCGGGACGCGATACGAGTCAGCGCCAAGACCGGCACAGGCGTGCCTGAGTTGCTCGAGCAGATTGTTGCAGAGATCCCGCCGCCGTCGGGGGATGCCGAGGGGGCACTGCAGGCCCTGATTATTGACTCCTGGTTCGACAACTACGTTGGTGTCGTCTCACTGGTGCGGGTCGTGAACGGCAGCCTGTCGAGAGGGAGCAGGGTCACGGTCATGTCAACGGATCGCTCCTATGTTGCCGATCGCGTCGGCAGTTTTACGCCGAAAATGGAAGATCGTGATTGCCTGGCGACGGGCGAAGTCGGATTCGTAATTGCCGGCATCAAAGACATCTACGGTGCGCCGGTTGGCGATACCCTGACGCTGGCGGGACGCCCCGTTGATGCGCCTTTGCCCGGTTTTCAGCAGATACAGCCCCGCGTGTTCGCTGGGCTGTTTCCGATCAGGTCGGAGGACTTCGAGAATTTTCGCGAGGCGCTCACGAAGCTTCGCCTGAATGACGCGGCACTGCATTTCGAGCCGGAGGCATCGGCGGCGCTGGGATTCGGTTTTCGTTGCGGGTTTTTGGGGCTCTTGCACATGGAGATCGTGCAGGAAAGATTGGAACGGGAATACGACCTGCAGCTCATTACGACCGCACCCACCGTGGTATTCGAAGTTGTTCAGACAGGCGGCAATCTCATCCACGTCGACAACCCGTCGGAGCTTCCGCCGGTCAACGAGATCGACGAACTTCGCGAACCCATCATCACTGCGAATATCCTCGTTCCGGAGACGCACGTCGGCTCGGTTATCAAACTGTGCATCGACAAGCGTGGCGTGCAAAAGCAAATCCGATATCTCGGCGGCCAGGTTTCTTTGGAATACGAGATGCCGCTTGCCGAGGTCGTGCTGGACTTTTTCGATCGGTTGAAGTCTGTCAGCCGCGGATATGCTTCGTTTGACTACCACTTCGAGCGTTTCGATGCCGCATCTCTGGTGCGATTGGATATTCTGATCAATCGGGAGCGTGTTGACGCGTTATCGATTATTGTGCACCGTGACAGTGCGCAATCGAGGGGCCGGGGGCTCGTCGAGAAAATGCGCGAGCTGATACCCCGCCAGATGTTCGATGTCGCGATTCAGGCAGCCATCGGCAGTCAGATAATCGCGCGGAGCACGGTCAAGGCGTTGCGCAAAAACGTCACCGCGAAATGCTACGGCGGCGACGTTTCGCGGAAGCGCAAACTGCTCGAAAAACAGAAAGCCGGCAAGAAGCGGATGAAGCGGATTGGTTCGGTCGAGATTCCGCAGGAAGCGTTTCTCGCGGTACTACGTGTAGAAAAGTGAGACCAAGTTTTGAGTATTAACCTTGCATTGATCCTAACCCTGGCTACGGCCTTTACGGGGGCCGTGGTCGCGTATGACAGGTTTTATCTGCGCAAACGCGATTCCGCCTCGGCCGGCCCCACGAATGCCGTACTGACTACCACGATCGATTATTCGCGTTCGTTTTTTCCGGTACTCCTACTCGTTCTGGTAATCAGGTCGTTCATTTTCGAGCCGTTCAGAATCCCATCCGGTTCAATGATGCCGACACTGTTGCAGGGCGACTACATCTTCGTCAAGAAGTACTCCTACGGTTTGCGCCTGCCGGTGATAGAGAAGAAGATCATCGAGACCGGTGAGCCGGACCGGGGCGACGTGGTCGTATTTCGCCTGCCGTCCGATCCGAATGTCAATTACATCAAGCGGGTGGTCGGACTGCCGGGCGATGAGATCGTCTACGCGCGCCACCGACTGATAATCAACGGCGAGCTAGTAGCCGTGATGCCCGGCGCAGCCGGCACATCATCGGCGGGCCGGTATGTCGAGCAGCTCGGTGAGCGTGAACATGCAATACTCGTGACACACCCCGATAACACCATGCGCGACGGTACCTACCATGTTCCGGACGGCCACTATTTTATGATGGGGGATAATCGGGATAACAGCCGGGACAGCCGCTTCATCGACGCGATTCCCGAGACCCACCTCGTCGGCGAAGCGGTCCGGGTCTGGATGCATATGGATGGGCTGGAGTGGCCGCAGTGGAACCGGATCGGTACCAAGATAAAATAATGAGGTGCCAGTCACTGACTTCACGGTTAGAATTGCGCTAGCCTCAGTCTGGCAATGTAGAGTAAGTGCATGTTTCGAAGCGAAAAATTGAGTGGACGGATGAAGTCCCGCCAGGCCGGTATGACGGCGCTCGGCTTCCTCATTCTGGCAATTTTAGTCGGGCTGTTCGCATTTGCAGCAATACGGCTTACGCCGGTTTATCTCAATTATTTGAAGGTCGTCGGTGTGCTGGACGGCGTGCATAGGGAGTATGACGGCCAGAATCCCTCGCGAGCAGCAATCCGGAAGTCAATATCCAGACGATTCGACGTCGAGAGCGTTGGCGAAATCACCGCAAGAGACATTACAGTACTAAATAGCAGCAGCGGTTTTCGGGTTGAGGCGGTGTACGATCACACGACCCCTTTTATCGCCAACGTATCGTTCACCGTACATTTCCATAAGACAGTGTTGGTGCGCCGCTAGGGGAAAAACCAACCAGACAAAAGAGCGACCCTATTGCACAAGACGGCGACCTGGCTGAAGAAGTCGCTGGATTACGAATTTCAGAATATCCAGCTGCTGGAACATGCGCTGACACATCGCAGTGCTCCCGGTATCAACAACGAGCGGCTCGAATTTCTCGGCGACGCCGTGCTGGACTTCGTCGTATCCGAAGCCGTCTACTCACAACGCCCCGATGCAAGCGAGGGAGTTCTTAGTCGATTGCGATCATCGTTGGTCAAAGACACGATGCTTGCGGAATTGTCGACGCGGCTCGGCATCGGTGATCATCTGATTCTCGGTTCGGGTGAAAAGAAAAGCGGTGGCTGCAGACGGGCATCGATCCTCGCCGATGCGCTCGAGGCAGTTTTCGGCGCCGTTTATCTGGACTCGGGTTTCGATGAAGCACGGCGAGTTATTCACAATGCGTTTGCGGGACGTCTCGACGAAATTCCGCACTCGGCGGGGCAACGGGATCCGAAAACCCGCCTGCAGGAACTCATGCAGTCACGAAAAATCGCCTTGCCGGAGTACCGAGTCGAAAAAGTCGACGGCAAGGCACACAAGCAGACCTTCAGGGTCAGTTGCACAATCAGGCAACTGAATTCGAGCACGACTGGGCAGGGCAGTACGCGAAGGGAAGCCGAACAAGAGTCGGCGCAACGTATGTTAGCGACACTCGAAAAGGCGGATTAGCCGGTGTCAGAGGACCTCAGCCGGTGTGGATTTGTCGCCGTCGTCGGGCGACCGAATGTCGGTAAGTCCACCCTGATCAATGCGATCCTGCAGGCCAAGGTCAGCATCGTGACGCCGAAGCCACAAACGACGAGACACCGTATTCTCGGTGTGCACACAAGAAAGGGCTGCCAGATAGTTTTTATCGATACACCGGGCTTGCATCGTCGTGCCTCGAAGACCATGAATCGCATGATGAACCGCACTGCGGCCGGTGCGCTGGCAGACGCTGATCTGATCCTGTTCGTCAGCGAAGCCAACCGGTGGACGGCGGAGGACCGGGATGTTCTGGACCGCCTGAAAGATTCCTCCGTGTCGGTTTTTGCGTTGTTAAACAAAATCGATAAAGTGCATCCCAAGGAGGTGCTTCTGTCGGTCATATCGGCGATGGCCGAGCGCCACGACTTCGAAGAGGTCGTGCCGATATCTGCAATATTGCATGACAATCTCGATATGCTGGTGGAACTGATTCCGAAATACCTGCCTGAGTCGGCAGCTTTGTTTCCGGATGAAGTGATTACCGATCGAAGCGAGGCGTTTCAGATTGCCGAGCTCATCCGCGAAAAACTGACGTGCTCGCTGCGCCAGGAAGTCCCGTACGGCCTCACCGTGCAAGTCGAGCAAATCGACAAAGAGCGCGAGGGTGTCAGCATCAGGGCCATCATCTGGGTCGAGCGTGACAGCCAGAAGGGTATCGTGGTCGGCAAGGGCGGAAAAGTACTCAAGAAAGCGGGCCGACAGGCGCGCCTCGAGCTCAAGGAAAAGATGAATATGCCTGTGCACCTGGAACTCTGGGTCAAGGTAAGAGACAACTGGGCCGACAGCGAGAGGGAACTCCTCAGGCTGGGATACGAATAGGCAAATGCAGCCGAACAGACGTGTACAGGCCGAGCCGGCTTTTCTCCTACATCACCGGCCATTCGGAGAGACCAGCAAGATCCTGGACGTTCTCAGCCCGAACCATGGACGCCTGGCGCTGGTGGCCCGCGGCAGCCGCTCCGCGAAATCCCGCTTGCGTGGCATACTCCGGCCGTTCCTGCCACTCAAGCTTTCCTGGGTGATCCGGTCAGACCTGGGCACCCTGACCGGCGCGGAGATGGACGGTGCTCCGATATCTTTGCAGGGCGATGCCCTGATGTCCGGGTACTATGTCAACGAGCTGTTGCTCCGACTGCTGCACCGGCACGATCCGCAGCCGGAGATATTTAGTGCCTATGCGCGCACAATCAAAAATCTCGCTGCCACGGCCCACGTGGCGCCGCCGCTTCGTCATTTTGAAATGGAGCTGCTGCGCCTGCTCGGCTATGCACTCAATCT
>JBHIDG010000046.1:0-13257 GCA_046760025.1 Woeseia sp.
GCGGGAAGGCCAAATCAATTAAGTGAACTGTCCCCTTATTTCCTCATCAGGTATATCGACGGTCCCGTTAGTTCACTATCGTCAACCTCCATACGCATCCGGTAACGGCCCGGCACCGGAAACATGACTTTAGTCAGCGGCAGAATGAATTGGGTCTTGGCAGGCGCTCGTCCGTCGGGCTTTGGCGCGACATCGGTGTGGCCGTCGATTGTAAACACGGACATGCCGTCCGGCCCGGCAAGATCCATATTGAACGGTATCCGGCCCTGTGCGTCGCGATGCCACTCGACGACCCCGGCAAGAACTATTCGATCCTGACGGGCGGGAAAGTCGGCGGCATACAATTCATTGAATACTCCATGAATGTTCAGCCGGCCGTCCGGGCCCGTCGCGGCATCAGCGCAAAACAGGAACACGGCCTCTGTCAAAAGACGTTCCGACTGCATCCTCGCGACCTCATGAAGCGGTAGTCTAACCTGTGGAAATCGCAATCTGAATACTCTATTCTCCGCTCTGGAATCAGTCGCAGCGTATCAAAAGACAGCGGACAAGCTGCCAGTGACTTTCTGGGTTCATAAATTCTGGCCGGGCAAACTGAAAACCGGCGGCAAACCAGAATCCAGCGCGATGTAACGTCGACGCCGGTCGCAGAACCAGGAGATGCATAGAGTATGGCACTAGCAATCGTTTTGATTATCTTGGTAGTGGGTACGCTCGCGTTTCACTTCCTCAGCCCATGGACCTTCACGCCAATTGCATCAAACTGGGGAATGATCGACAGCACCGTCGATATAACGTTCGTGGTAACCGGGGTTGTCTTTGTCGCCGTTAACCTGTTCATGGCCTACGCGATTATTCGTTACCGCCACAAAAAGGGGGCCAAGGCAAACTACGAACCGGAAAACAAAAAGTTGGAAGTGTGGCTTACAGTGCTCACGACCGTAGGCGTGGCCGCAATGCTCACGCCGGGCCTGTTTGTCTGGGCCAAGTTCGTAACGGTTCCCGACGGTGCAATCGAGGTCGAAGCAGTCGGCCAGCAGTGGCGCTGGAGCTTTCGTCTTCCCGGCAACGACGGCGAATTCGGAACCACCGACGCGGACCTGATCGGCCCCGACAATCTTTTCGGCATCGACCCGGATGATCCGAGTGGGTTCGATGATGTCCTGGTCGATGATGCCGTTGTACATATTCCTGTCGGCCATCCGGTGCAATTCTGGCTGCGCTCGAAAGACGTTTTGCATAACTTTACCGTTGCACAGTTCAGGGTCAAAATGGATGCCGTGCCGGGGCTCGAGTCACATATGTGGCTCGAGCCGACATTGGTCGGTGAATATGAGGTCCTCTGCGAAGAGTTATGTGGCGTCGCCCATTACGCCATGCGTGGCAGGGTCGTCGTCGACGAGCCGGAGGACTACCGTGCGTGGGTCGACAGCCAGCCGACGTTCGGCGAGCTCCGGGCGAAGGCGCCCGGCGATCCTGCGCTCGGTGCCGCATCGTACGCGGTTTGTGCGGCCTGTCATGGCACTCAGGGCGAAGGTAATGTCGCGCTGAATGCGCCGAAGCTGACTGGCCAGGATGCGCGCTATCTCAAGAGACAGTTAAAAAATTACAAGGCCGGAATCCGTGGCACTCATGAGGAGGATATCTACGGCAGACAGATGCAGCCGATGGCCGCAACGCTCGTCAATGAAGCGATGATCGACAACGTCATCGCGCACATTGAAACCCTGCCCGACAATCCTGCGCCTGCGTCGGTCAGCGGTGACATCGAGCGTGGTGCAGCACTTTACGTGCTTTGCGCCAACTGTCATGGCGCCGACGGTCGGGGCATCAGCATGAACGCGCCGCGGGCCGCCGGCATGAGCGACTGGTATCTGGTCAGCCAGCTCAAGAATTTCAAGAACGGAATTCGTGGCCAGCATCCTCATGACCTCAACGGGAAACAAATGGGGTTTATGGCGCGGACACTCCTGGACGAGCAGGCGATCAGGGATGTCGTCGCCTACATCAACACTTTATAGTAAGGGGTTTTCGATGGCATACGTTGCAATTGCCGATCGGGATCGCGATATAGAACACCACGATCCGACGACATTTATCAGGAAGTACATCTGGAGTCAGGATCACAAGGTCATCGCCATACAATATGCGATCACGGCGATTCTCGTCGGTTTGGTCGCATTGGTCCTGTCAGGCATAATGCGCCTGCAGCTTGGCTTTCCCGACACTTTTTCTTTCATAACGCCCACCGGCTACTACCAGTTCGTCACGATGCACGGGATGATCATGGTGATCTTCCTGCTGACGGCGCTGTTTCTCGGCGGTTTCGGTAACTATCTCATTCCTCTCATGATCGGTTCGAGGGACATGGTGTTTCCGTTCATGAACATGTTGAGCTACTGGGTCTATCTATTGTCGGTGATCATATTGCTGGCGAGTTTCTTCGTCCCCGGCGGCCCGACCGGGGCAGGCTGGACGCTTTACCCGCCGCAGGCGATTCTTCCCGGTACGCCGGGAACGGATTGGGGTATCGTCCTGATGCTCGGTTCTCTGGCGGTATTCATCGTGGCGTTCACGATGGGCGGCCTGAATTATGTGACGACGATTCTCCAGGCGCGCGCCCGCGGCATGACGATGATGCGCCTGCCGTTGTCGTTGTGGGGCATATTCATGGCGACGATCCTGGGCCTCCTGGCGTTTCCGGCGCTGTTCGTGAGTGCCGTCATGATGACGCTGGACAAGGCCGCTGGAACGAGCTTTTTCATGCCGGCGATCGTTTCCATGGGCGAGCAACTGAATTACTCTGACGGCAGCCCGATCCTGTTCCAGCATCTGTTCTGGTTCTTCGGCCATCCGGAGGTCTATATCGTGGCCCTTCCCGCTTTCGGTCTCGTTTCCGACCTTCTGAGTACGCACGCCAGAAAGAACATTTTCGGTTACCGCATGATGGTCTGGGCGATCCTCGCAATCGGAGGCTTGAGCTTCATCGTCTGGGCACACCACATGTACGTCAGCGGTATGAATCCCTATTTCGGTTTCTTCTTCGCGACGACGACGCTGATCATCGCCGTTCCGACAGCGATCAAAGTCTATAACTGGGTGCTGACCCTCTGGCAGGGCAATATTCGCCTGACCGTACCGATGCTGTTCGCGATCGGCTTCATATTCACTTTCACGAACGGGGGGTTGACCGGCATATTCCTGGGTAACGTTGTCGTCGACCTGCCTCTGTCGGATACCTTCTTTGTCGTCGCGCATTTCCATATGGTGATGGGTGTATCCCCGGTACTGGTCGTGTTCGGCGCGATCTATCACTGGTATCCGAAGATCACTGGCAGGATGCTCAACGAAACGCTCGGCAAGTGGCATTTCTGGCTCACCCTGTTCGGGACCTATGCGATTTATCTGCCGATGCATTATCTCGGTTTCCTCGGCGTGCCACGCCGATACTTCGCGATGGGCGACACCGAGTTCATGCCAGATTCGGCAATTACGCTGAACCAGAGCATCACAATATCGGCCCTGGTCGTCGGCGTCGTCCAGCTGATCTTTCTCTATAACCTGATCTCGAGCCTGCGCAACGGCGAAAAGGCCGGTCCGAATCCGTGGCAGGCGACCACGCTCGAATGGCAGACGCCGGACACGCCGCCGAAGCACGGCAACTGGGGTCATGAATTGCCTGAGGTGCACCGCTGGGCTTACGATTACAGCGTGCCGGGTTATCCGGACGATTTCATTCCGCAGAACGTGCCGGCCGATGCAGGGGCCCCTGTACACGATCAGGAACCTGATACGTGATATTCACGCTCGTCTTCCTCGCTGTCATTATGGCCGCCGTCATCGGGTGGTTGCTGCGGCAGTCGCTGAACACCCAGCCGTGGGAGGCGAATGACCCCGTCGAAAACAGGCCGGGGCGAGGCGTCATAAAGGCCGAACCGGCAAAAATAGCTCTGCTGTCCTTCATTGCCGTGGTTACGTCTTTGTTTGCCCTGTTCCTTAGCGCCTATCTTATGCGCATGGAGTACGCGGACTGGCGCCCGCTGAACGAGCCGAAGTTGCTGTGGCTGAACACGGGGCTTCTGATCCTTGCGAGCATCGCATTCCAATTGACGCGTGGGGCCGCCGGCAGGAATCAATTGCTGACGGTCAAGACCGGTCTGATTACGGGCGGCCTGTGCACGATTTTTTTCCTGCTCGGTCAGCTGGTCGCCTGGCAGCAACTGAACGCCGATGGATATTTCATGACCGGGAATCCCGCAAATTCCTTTTTTTACGTGTTGACCGCGCTACACGGATTGCACCTCATCGGGGGATTGTGGGTCTGGGGCAGGACGACGGCACGGGTGCTGACCGGCGCCGATGCCCGAAGCGTGCGCCTGAGCGTGCAACTTTGCACCGTGTATTGGCATTATCTGCTGCTCGTCTGGCTTGTATTGTTCGCTTTGCTGTTATCTACATAGAGGGATAGGGACAAATGTCGGAAGCCGTACTGCCAGAAGGTACGAGAGGAGTCGTAGCCGACTTCTCCGCAGATATGCAGACGTTTCATGTGCCTTGGGGCAAGGCCATGATGTGGATCTTCCTCCTCAGCGACACGTTCATCTTCGGCTGTTTCCTGACCTCGTACATGACCGTGCGGATGTCGGTAAGGGATGCCTGGCCCATTCCGAGCGAGGTGTTCGCGCTGTCGTTCGGTGGCGACCCTATTCCTCTGATTCTGATCGCGATCATGACCTTTATCCTGATCTCGTCGAGCGGCACGATGGCGATGGCCGTCAACATGGGCTATCGCAAGAAACGCAATAAGGCTTTCTGGTTGATGATGGCGACCGCGGCGTTCGGCGCGACATTCGTGGGTATGCAGGCGTTCGAATGGACTAAGCTCATCCTCGAAGGCGTGCGTCCCTGGGGCAACCCCTGGGGGGCGGCCCAGTTCGGCTCGACGTTTTTCATGATTACCGGGTTTCACGGCCTGCATGTCAGCGCGGGCGTAATCTACCTGATCGTGGTCGGGCGAAGAGTCAAAAACGGCTTTTACGAAAGAACCCGCGGGAATTATGAAATGGTGGAAATTACCGGACTTTATTGGCACTTCGTCGATCTCGTCTGGGTCTTCATCTTCGCGTTTTTCTATCTTTGGTAAGGGTCGGCATAGGGGTTTTTGGCATGGCAGAGGAAGGTAAACAGCAACATCCGATCAGAATTTATCTGTGGATCTGGTTGCTGTTATTCGTATTCAGTTTCTTCTCATACATGGTGGATTACCTGGACATGCAGGGCATGCTACGCTGGTCCCTGATTCTCATATTCATGTTCCTCAAGGCGGGGTTCATCGTGGCCATCTTCATGCACATGGCTTGGGAACGACTGGCGCTGAAGATCGCGATCCTTGCACCGCCGATAGCGCTCGGCGTGCTGGTGTTTCTGATGGTTCATGAAGCCGACTACACATTCCTGACCCGAATTGTGTTTTTCGGAGAGGGTGCATCCCTTGCGGCGCATCACTAGCATGCGGTTCATCTGCCATTAAGCTTTGTTCCTTATTATGAGCGGATCAATAGGAGAATTGCATTGAGTAAAATCGCAAGACGTCAGTTCATACGGCTATCGGCAGTCGCAGCCGCCGGCTGTCTCGTTCACCCGGGATCAGAAGCGCAGGCGGAGGATCTGCCGAAAATCACGGAGGACGATCCGGTCGCGCAGGCACTTAAGTATACCCATGACGCAAGCACCGTCGATCCCGCTTCACGACCGCAACCCGCAGAGAATCAAAGCTGTGCAAACTGCGCCCAGCTTACCGGCAACGAAGGCGACGAGTGGCGGCCGTGCAATATTTTTGTCGGCAAGCTGGTAAACAGTAACGGCTGGTGCTCAGTCTGGGTGCCGAAAGTCTGATTTGCCGGCAAGTATCAGACGATAGATTTCGTTACGCCGGCGTCCGGTCAACGACGAAACAAGATCGGCAGTCTGGCCGGCTGGCAACGCGGCCGAGACTTCGGCAATCAGTTCATCGACATCGATCGTCACTGTGTCCACATCGGCGTCGCGGTCTCCCTCGACCACGAGAACGAACTCACCCTTCACGGCTAATTGATCCATTCGGATCATGTCCTCCAGTTCGCCGAGCGATGCGGCCACACACTGTTCGTGAACCTTGCTCAGTTCCCGCCCTACGAAGGCTTTGCGCCCGGCACCAAGTACAGTGTTGAGATCCTTTAATGTGTCTTCGATTCGGTGCACGGATTCGTAGAAGACAATGGTGCGTGGCTCTTCGCGGAGCTCTTTTAGTCTGTTTACGCGCGCGGTCTTTTTGCGCGGCAGAAAGCCTTCGAAACAAAACCTGTCCGTCGGCAAGCCTGCGGCAGAAAGTGCGGCAGTAACCGCACTTGCTCCGGGAATCGGCGACACCGGTATCTTTTCGGTATGGGCTGCGGAAACGACACGATATCCCGGGTCGCTGATAAGCGGCGTTCCCGAATCGCTGACCAGGGCGACAGACTTTCCTTTTTTCAAGGTTGAAATAAGCGTTGACACGACCGCTTCCTCGTTGTGATCGTAAAGCGCGATTTGCCGTGTATTGATGCCGAAATGCGATAGCAATCGCCCCGTGTGCCGGGTATCCTCGGCAGCGATGAGATCAACATTCTCGAGAATTTGCCGTGCCCGTGGCGCCAGGTCGGAAAGGTTGCCAATGGGCGTCGCAACCACGAATAGCGTGCCGCTGTCCAATCGCATTACACCCTCTGACCGGTAAGATATGAGCAATCGTAAAACGACATGCGTGCTGTTTGCCATCCTGATGTTCGCCGGCGGCTGTGCGACGACGGATTTCCCGGGGTGGCCCGGAAGCCAGACCGAGCGGCGGGCAGAAACTCTGGCCAGACAGGGCCGTTTCGACGATGCAGCCTCGGTATATATCGGCCTTGCAGGCAAGGCCCAGGGCACCGAGCGCCACCGCCTCACCCTGCTTGCCGTCGAACAATGGCTGAATGACGGTGATGCGCGGCGCGCAAGGATCGCGTTGCGCGACGTCCCCGTACCCGCCTCAGGCGAACTGCTGTGGCTGTGGAGTGCGAACGCGGCAGCACTCGCCTTGTGGGACGGGCAACCCGACAGCGCACTTAATCTGCTGGAGCCGATGAGCCAACTTGCCTTACCGACCGCCTACCGGGTACGGATGGAGGCACTCCGCGCAGACGCCTGGTTTCAGAAACGCGATCCATCCCATGCCGTGCGGCTGCTCACACAGAGAGAAGCCTGGCTGGACGGCGAGGAAAGCATTCTCCGCAATCGCAAACGCATCTGGCACGGACTCCTGGTCAGCGATCTTGAGACTTTGCGGTCGGCCGCAGAAATCGAAATCGACCCCGAGATTCAGGCGTGGCTGACACTCGGCGTCCTGGCCGCCTCCACCGGCCAGCAAGGCGTCGGCTGGACCAACGGCGTCACACGCTGGCAGGAAGATCACTACGATCATCCGGCAATCGCCGTACTTTCGGACCTCGGCTTGCCCGACGGCGGCCTCCTCGAGTTCCCGCGGCAGATAGCCCTGCTGCTGCCCCTCTCGGGCAGTAACGCGTCGGCAGGACAAGCCGTTCAAAATGGCTTTTTTGGCGCCTATTTTTCTGCCGTGGCAGGTTTGCAGGATGCTCAACGAATCCGCGTATATGACGTCAATGAAACAGGTGGCGTGAGGCAGGCATATACGTCGGCAGTCACGGACGGTGCGGAATTCGTCGTCGGACCCCTGTTGAGACACAACGTAAACGATCTTGCAGAGGAAATTCTGCTACCGGTGCCCGTCCTGACACTGAACTTCCTGCCGGAGGATTATCGGGCGCCGCCTGGCCTCTATCAGTTCGCCCTCGCGCCGGAGGACGAAGCAGCGTCTGCCGCCCGCAGGGCGATAGCCGATGACAATAAGCGCGCGGTCGCGCTCGTTCCGAATAACGAGTGGGGACGACGCGTATTGTCGAGTTTTGCTACCGAGCTGGAGTCGATGGGCGGCACGCTGCTCGATTTCCGACGCTACCAGCCATCCAATCAGGACTTCTCGATCGAGATAGAAGGCCTGATGGCGCTTTCGCAAAGTGTCAATCGTTACCGGAGGCTTCGAGCAAACATCGGTGGGCCACTTCAGTTCGATCCTCGGCGAAGACAGGACACTGACTTTGTCTTCCTTGCGGCCAATGCTTCTGTGGGTCGCCTGGTCAAATCACAGCTGAAGTTTCACTACTCCGGTAATCTGCCCGTCTATTCGACCTCGTTCATCTATTCGATGGATGGCCGATCCAATGCGGACCTGAACGGCCTCATGTTCGCCGACACGCCATGGATAATTTCCCCGCATGCCTGGATTGCAGACCTACCGGAACTTTATGCCGAATACTGGCCGGCCGAACGCAGACTGGGCAGATTGCACGCTATGGGTTACGACGCCTACCATCTGGTGGCCAGACTATTCGGCTCGCGGACAGGCCCAATGGATGAAATGGATGGGGCGACGGGACGCCTGTACCTGGACGAAGATGGCCGCGTACATCGCCGGCTTGCCTGGGCGCAGTTCCAGCGTGGTGAACCAGTCGCGCTACCGCAGATCAGTGAATTCGAAATCGTACTAAGAGAGCTTCGCGACGAGCCGGGGACTGAACCGGAGGAGGAATGGCAGGAACCGATACCGGATTTCTAGGCCGCCGGGCGGAGAAACTTGCGTTGGCTTATCTTAAATCCAATGGCCTCAGAAAAATTGCGACGAATTTCCGTTGTCGGATGGGTGAAGTCGACCTGGTAATGCAAGACGGTGACTGCCTCGTTTTTGCTGAAGTGCGTTTTCGCAACCAGAACCGTTTTACGACCGCGGTCGAATCCGTCGATCGGCACAAGCAGCGAAAGATAATCCGAACCGCCGCAGCGTTTCTCGGCCGGTATCCGAAGTACGGCAATTATTCTGTGCGGTTCGATGTGGTCGGGCTGGATCGGTCTGAAAATCAGACAGCCGTTAAATGGATAAGAGATGCCTTCCGGCCGGGGTAATATGTAACCAGGGCCTCTGGAATCAAGGGGACAGTTTACTTATTTGAGGAATAAGGAATCAAGGGGACAGTTTACTTATTTGAGAAATAAGTAAACTGTCCCCTTGATTCCAAGGCCTCTGACCCCTTGATTCCTTTTGATTTTTTATTTGACAACCTTTAGATGCGAGCGCGCTGTACGATCCGATGACTCCTTGTCCGTGGGATCGGGAGGCTCCGGCTGGTCCGCGCCGTGTGAAAAAATCATGCCCTGCCCGGTCTCCCTGGCATAGATCCCCAAGACGGACGTTACGGGTACCCAAACATCGAACGGCACGCCACTGAACCGCGCCCGGAAGCTGATTGCGTCATTGGTGAGCTTGAGATTGTGAGCAGCCGAATGGCTGATATTCAGTATAATTTTGCCGTTTTTGACGTGCTCGACAGGTACCGTAACGCCATCGACGGATGCATCGACGACGATATGCGGCGTGTGGCCGTTGTCGCCCATCCATTCATGCATCGCACGAACCAGGTAGGGTCTCTTTGATTTGCTGGGATTCGTCACAGCGTGGATTCTAGCAATCTTCGAGCTACAAGCGCATTTCCTGCTCCAGTTCCGTGAGACTGTCCTGGAATGAACGCCGGCCAAAGACACGTTTCATATATTGTCCAATCGGCTCTGCGTGCGAGCCAAGCTTAATGCCATACACCGGCAGACGCCACAAAATCGGTGCAATGCTGCAGTCGACCAGAGAGAATTCGTCACTCAGGAAGTATTGCCTCGCGTCGAACAGGTCGACGCTTGCAAGAATACTCTCCGTCAGCATCTTGCGCGATTTCGCAGCAGGTTTGCGCTCACTATCGATTTCGAATTGCTCGGCGAGCTGGTACCAGTCTGTTTCGATGCGAAACAGTGCCAGGCGAAACTGCGCGCGCGTGACCGGATCGACAGGCATTAAAGGCGGATGCGGAAACCGCTCGTCGAGGTATTCAATAATGACCCGAGAGTCATACAGGACCAGATCCCGGTCCACGAGCGTCGGTACCGTGTGATAAGGATTGAGGTCCATCAGGTCTTCCGGCAGATCAGGACCATCGACATTTGCAATGTCGATATTGATGTTTTTTTCGGCCAAAACCAGCCGCGTGCGGTGACTGTGAATGCACGTCGGTTTCGAGAATAAGGTCATTACAGATCGTCGGTTGGCAATTACTGCCATAGTTCGGTCTCCCCGCCGGTATGGTCTCCGGCCGGATTCGGCTGAGCCTCAGCTAGGATACGTCTTTCCAGATTTCTTTCTTAAGCATCATCGCAAGAATGAGAAACACGGCCAAGAACAACATCACCCATATACCGATAGCGCGCCTCTTCAGCTGCACCGGCTCGCTCATGTAATCGAGAAAATTCACGGTATCGCGAACGAACGATTGGAATTCCTCGGGTAACATGCTCCCCTCGCTTATAGCCTCAAATCTTTCAAACACCAATTCAATTCCGTCTCCATCCGCTGATTCATGTTCCGCGAATATTGCTTTCTGGTATCCCTGCAGCTCCCAAAGAACGTTCGGCATGCTCGTCCCCGCGAGTAGGATATTGTCCACCCCGGTCGGACTGTCCGGATCCAGATAAAAGGCCTGTAAGAACGTATACACGTAATCGATTCCCCGGCTGCGTGGCGTAACCGAGAGATCCGGCGGCGGCTTACCAAACCATCGCGTTGCATCGTCGTCCCGCATCGTTCGCTGAATTGTGTCGTGCGGCACCTCAGCGTTGAACATCAGGTTGTCGATCAACTGATCTTCCGTGAGCCCTAAATCCCTACCCATCCTGTTGAAACGCACATATTTCGCAGAGTGACAGCCCGAGCAGTAATTCATGAAGTTGCGGGCACCGCGTTGCAATGAAGCAGTGTCGGCAACGTTATTGTTTGCCGGCATCAATTTCATGGTAATTTCTTCTGCGGCCATACTGCCCGAGCCCACGGCCAGCATCGACACCGCCCAGATTACGGAATTTCGCAACCTACCCATGCCACACGACCCTTTCAGGCACCGGTTTGGTTTTGTCGATCGCGGTGTAGTAAGGCATCAGGAAAAAAAATCCGAAATACAGCGCCGTGAATAGGCGTGCCATCATTACGTACAGCCCGGTTGCCGGGCGTGTTCCAAGCCATGCAAGCATCAGGAAACTGACGGTGAATATAGCGAGCGCCGACTTATACAGCCAGCCGCGGTATCGGATGGATTTGACACGCGACCGGTCAAGCCACGGCAGGAACACGGGCACCAGAACTGCTGCGCCCATGGTCACGGCTCCTATGAGTTTGTCGGGTACAGCACGCAACATCGCGTAAAACGGCGTGAAATACCACACGGGCTGGATGTGTTCAGGGGTCACACGCGTGTCGGCGGGATCGAAATTCGCGTACTCCAGAAAGTAACCGCCCATTTCCGGGGCAAAGAAGACGACTCCACAGAAAAACATGAGAAAAACGATAAGCGCAACAAGGTCCTTGCTGGTGTGATACGGATGAAATGCGACGCCATCCAGTGGAATTCCGTCTGGCCCTTTATGCTCCTTTATTTCGACGCCGTCCGGATTGTTCGATCCTACTTCGTGCAGTGCAACGATATGAACGAATACGAGCGCGACCAAAGCCATGGGCAAGGCGATGACATGAAGGGCAAAGAAGCGATTAAGTGTGATGTCCGAAATCGAGTAATCGCCGCGAATATATTCAACCAGCGTTTCACCGATCACCGGTATCGCGCCGAACAGCGAAATAATCACCTGTGCTCCCCAATAGGACATTTGACCCCAGGGCAGCAGGTAACCGGCGAACGCCTCGGCCATCAGCACGAAAAAGATCAGCATTCCGATAATCCAGATCAGTTCCCTTGGTTTCTTGTAAGACCCATAGAGCAAGGCCCGATACATGTGCAGATACACGACGATAAAGAACGCCGATGCTCCGGTTGAATGCAAATAGCGGATCAGCCAGCCCAATTCGACGTCACGCATGATGTATTCCACCGATGCAAAAGCTTCCGTGGCCGACGGCTTGTAGTTCATCGTGAGAAAAATGCCGGTGACCAGCTGAATGACCAGCACGAACGTGGCGAGTACGCCGAAAAAGTACCAGAAATTAAAGCTCTTCGACGCGTAGTACTCGGTCGCATGCTGCCTGGTGACCTTCGTCAGCGGAAAACGATCGTCAATCCATTTGATGAAGCCGCCCTTCGGGGTTCCGATTTCAGATTCGATCCGTGCCATCATGCTGCCCCTGATTCGGCACCAATCATGATTACATCGTCCTGGATAAACCGATACGGCGGAACACGCAGATTCGTCGGCGCCGGCACTCCTCTGTACACGCGGCCGGAAAGATCGAACTTCGAACCGTGGCAAGGGCAGAAAAAACCGCCGAACCAGTCCGCAGCCGGTCCGACATCGAATTGCTCCAGCGGTGCACAGCCAAGATGAGTACAGGATCCCTCGACCACCAGGAATTCGGGCCTGCGTGAACGATATTCATTCACTGCGAAGGCCGGTTGCTGGTTTGGATTTGCAGATTCCGGATCGTCGAGGAATTCGGTGACCAGCGGCAGTCTCGCCAGCATTTCTTCGGAACGCCTGAGGACAAAAACCAGCTTGCCGCGCCATATGACCCGAATCATCTCGCCCGGTTCGAGCGGCCCGACGTCGACTTCGACCGGGGCCCCCAGGGCCTCCGCGCGTGCGCTGGGCTTTAATGAGGTTATAAACGGTATGGAGGCCAGGGCAATGCCTGCTCCTCCGGTTACCGCGGTGGCAATAGTCAGAAAATGACGCCTGTTGCGATCAACGTCATCGGTCATTAAGGCACTCCCTTATACCGACCCCAGGCGGTTGTTTTTTGCTATGCCCAAAAACTGGTAGATTTGCAGCAGACCCTTTTTGCCGTCAGGATAGCGGTCGTATCGGGGCTGGGTGCTGAACCAGTGGCGCATTATACACGCGGCCGCTCAGTATTGGCTAGGCGCAGGCAGGGTAACGCCATCAGTCCCCCATCGAAGCACCGCAACCCGAGGATATCTTGTGGCCGGACTCAAATCGGCTCTGATTTTTCTGTCGCAGTCCGTCATCGTCGGATTGGCGGTGGCATTCGTCGTGATCCTCGTGCGGCCGCAATGGCTGCCGGATATTGGGGATAATCGGCACTCGGTTAATCCGGCCTCCTATGCCAACGCCGTCGATATCAGT
>JBHIDG010000047.1:0-13208 GCA_046760025.1 Woeseia sp.
GTGTATGCGCATCGTCGGTGCCATTGGTGACGCGGCTCACTGGGAGACGATGAAATTCCTGCGACCGGGCGTCACCGAAAATCAGGTCACCGCTCACATCATGGACTACCTTTACACGTTTGCCGGGATGGAGGATGTCGAAGATGTCATCGTCTCATCCGGCCCCAACACCTGGCCGAATTGGCGAAATTTCTCCGATCGCATAATCAAGCCCGGCGATATCACGTTCATGGATCTTGCGGCCCTCACCTGGAACGGATACAAATCCTGCTACTATCGCACCTACTGTGTCGGCAAAGACCCTACCCAGGAAATGAAGGACTATTACGCGACGGCGCTGGAATGGCTCTATGACTCCATCGACGCCGTAAAAGCCGGCACCACAACGCGCGATATCGCGGCCAAATGGCCGTCCGCAAAGGAAGTCTGGGGATACGAAGAAGAGGATCAGGCGGCCGCAAATCTGTGGGGCCACGGACTGGGTCTGGCACAGTATGACCCACCGGTCATATCTCGTATCTGGTCCCTGGATCACCCGATCGAAATCAAGCCGGGAATGGTGTTTGCACTGGAAACACAGCACGGCAAGCCATTGGAGTTCGGCGTTCGGATCGAGGAAATGCTGATCGTTCACGAGGATCACACGGAAATCATATCCAACTTCCCCGTGGAGGAAATAACGGTAGTGGATCCAGTGTGAGCGGCAAGCAGCCGGTTACCGAAAGTCAACAGAGAAACAGGCTCCGATCAGTGTGACCATGCGCGAATTGATTGTAAGACTCGGCGATGAGGCGGCAACGGATTCTGCCCGCTTCGGGTCCAAGGCGGCGAATCAGGCATTACTCGGCCGTGCCGGTTTGCCTATACAGCCCGGGTTTTGTCTGGATGCCCAAGCGTATCGACTGCAACTGAAAGCAGCGGGACTCGAGCAAGCGGCGGCCGCCGTGGCCCGTGTCGACCGCCCGGAGGCGCGCCCGACCATTTCTCGAGTCAGGATCGGACTGTTCGAAAGTCCGGTCACGCCATCGGTACTCGGGCCGTTGCGCAAAGTGTGGCGGGAACCGATTGTAGACGGCGCTGCGGCGATGGTGGTTCGTTCCTCCGCGCTGATTGAAGATGTGGCCGGCTCCACCTTCGCGGGCCAGTTCGAGACTTTTCTCGGCCTGGAGGCCGAGCACGACTTTCTTACCGCCGTGCGGGCGTGCTGGGCCGCGCTCTGGTCGTCCCGGGCGGTGCAATACATGTCCAGTCACGCACTTAGCCCGGCGGATACGGCAATGGCGCTGTGTATCCAGCCCCTGGTCGAGGCGCGGGTGTCCGGAGGCGGCATGAGCCGCACCGCAGACGGCAATATGATGCTCAGTGCTACCTGGGGCCTGGGTACCTCGATCGCTCAGGGTGAGATCGTGCCCGATCACTACCGGCTGAGCCGTGACGGGGAGTTACTCGGGGCCGTTGCCGGCGACAAGGGGCACAGCGCATTCTGCGCCCACCGCGGCGCCGCGCGATCGACCGGCTTTCCCGCGAAAGACCTCGCCGGCAGGGCCTGTCTCGATAGCCGACAAGCAGTCGAACTCGGTCAGTTGATGCTGCGGGCGGAACGTCTGCTGGGCGTGCCGATCGAGATCGAGTGGGCGCTCGATGAAGCCGGTTTCAAGTTGCTGCAGGCGCGGCCTCTTCGCATGGAACCGGCAGCGGTGCCCGATGAAATGTGGTCGCGCCATCCGGGACTCAGGGGGCAGCCGTCAGGGATCGGTTGGGCGTCGGGCCGATCCTGCGTCATCAGTTGTGAATGTGAGCTGTCGCGGGTAGCACCGGGCGATGTCCTGGTCACTGGCGTGGCGGGCCCCGCGCTCAGTCAGGTGTTGCCCGGGCTCGCCGGAGTGGTAGCGGAGCTTGGCGGCAGCACATCGCATCTTGCATCACTGGCGAGAGAGCGTGGCATTCCGATGGTACTCGGTGTCCCGGACGCCACGCGCAAGATACCGGACGGGGCACAGGTCGGCGTCGACGGCGTGATGGGAACGGTGCGCTGGCAGCGCTAGGCAATGTGCGTGGCTGGCGTGCGGTGACCTGTCCGGATCGACAGACGGGGCGAACAAGCAAGCGGTGAAATCGAGTTGCAAGCATCAATAGCGAGGCGTTCATGATGCTCGAGCGTATAGCACAATGGTGCCACCTGGTGTCCGCTCTGTGGGTGGTCGTGCTGGCTCTCATCATATTCGTCGATGTCACCGGGCGGTACCTTTTTGCCACGCCATTGCTGGGCGCAACCGAGGTCATCATGAATTCGGTCGTGTCCATCACGTTCCTGCAATTGCCGCTGGCGATTTATCGGGGGGGCATGCTCAGGACGACATTGATTCTGGATGCCGTCAAGCCAAAATCGCAGCGGCTACTCAGGACAGCAGGCAACCTGCTCGGTCTGGTATTCTTCGTCGCCGCCGCTTACAGCTCGTGGCAGCCCTTTGTCGATGCCTGGCAGATCGGCGAGTATGAAGGAGAAGGCGCGCTGCGTGTTCCGACCTATCCGGTACGCTTTCTGTTGGTCATCACGACCGCATTCACGGCTTTGGTCTATTTCTATCTGTTGTATCTCGACTGGACCGGGCGGCTGGAAGCGGAGCATGGCGAGCCCGCCGGCATTTAGTCGGATGTAATCGGGGAATCAGACTCAATGGGCCCGGAAGTTATTTTTTATTCCCTGGCATTTCTGATTTCGCTGGTCCTGCTTGGCGTCCATATCGGGATTGCGCTCGGTATCACCAGCATGCTCGGCGCTTACCTGATAACGGGCAGCGTCGATGTCGCGCTGTCCATTGTCGGATCGACCGCCTACGAAGCCATTCGAAGTCACGCATTAGCCGTCATCCCGCTGTTTGTATTGATGGGGGAAATCGTCAGCCGTTCAGGTGCCGCGACGGATCTCTACAGGATCTGTGATCGAGGTCTTCGAAGGCTGCCGGGCCGGCTCGCCGCGGCAACCGTCATTGGAAACACGGCTTTCGCCGCCGTATCCGGCGTCGCAATTGCGTCGGCCGCGACCTTCAGCCGAATTGCCTATCCCGAAATGCGCCGCGTCGGTTACGACAATGGTTACGCGCTGGGCGTGATCTCGGGGAGCGCATGCCTTGGCATGCTGATTCCACCGAGCGTTCTTCTGATCGTGTGGGCGATTCTGACGGAGGGCTCGGTCGGAGCACTGTTCCTGGGCGGCGTCGGACCCGGACTGCTGCTGGCGCTGATCTTCATGCTGTATTGCGTCGTTGCCGCCATGCTGAAACCGGCGATCGCACCTGAAGCCGTATGCCTCGATGAAAGGCGATCGGAAAAGCCTCGAACCCGTTCAGAATTATTCGGCGGCATCGGCGTTGCTTTGCTGGTCGTGGTCGTGCTCGGTGGCATTTGGCGGGGCTTTTTTACACCGACCGAGGCGGCGGGCTTCGGCGTTCTGGGCAGCGCGCTGATCGGCTGGGCCAAGAAGATGCGTTATCGGGCATTCATGGGCGCCATCTACGACGCCGGTCGGACAATGGCGCCGATCATGTTCCTGCTGGTGGCCGGGTCGATGTACGCCAGACTCCTTGCCATGAGCGGCGGCATCAACGTGATTCAGGACCTGTTTTCCGGCTCCGGCTTATCGACGCTCGGCATAATCCTCGTCATGACCGGCGTCTGGCTGGTGCTGGGCGCCATCATTGATTCCATATCGGTGATTCTGATGACGGTGCCGATCTTCGGACCAATAGCCATGGCCGCCGGATTCGACCCGATTGCCTTCGCCATCTACGGCATTCTGATCATCGAAGCGGGCCTCCTGACCCCGCCCGTCGGGCTTTTGATTTTCACCGTCAAGGCGGCCGTACCCGACGCCTCGGTCAGTCTGAGCGACGTGTTCAAGGGCTCACTGCCCTACCTGATCATGTTGATCGCGGTGGCATTGATGATTCTGGCCGTGCCTCAGCTTGCCAGCTGGCTGCCGGAGAAACTGTTTTGATTGTGCCGCCTATCGGGACAGGTTGTGCATCCATCATTATGTCCACCGGCCATCCCAGGCAGCGAGGTGACCCATGTCGGATCCGGGTTCATGCAATGACAATAATCGGCTATCCCCCGGCACGGCCGGTGGCGTCACCCGCCAAGACGTACTCAAGGGCGCGGCGATTGCCGGTCTCACAGGCGCCATGAATGCCGGAGCTCAGGTCGAGGGCGTCATGCCGGGCGGTGGCACGGTTCCGTTCCGCCTTCCCGGTGGTGCAGTGGACTACCTGGACCGTGATCAATACATCCGCAACATGGAGATTCATGCTCACATCTCGTGCCACACGGTCGACGGTGGCGTTCGCGTGTACGACATCTCCGACCCCAGCACGCCGCAAGAGCTCGCTCGGTTCGTGCCGCCCCGCGATGGTGACATGGACGACTATATGAGCTGGTACCGCGGCACATCGGAGACTGTCTTCGTCGAGTGGGATCGAAACTTGATCTGGCTCGGCACCCACGAGGGGAGCTATTGCCTGTCGACTCCCCCACTGGGCGAGCCCGTGCTCAAACCTCACAAGATTGGCAAGTGGACCATACCCCACGGCAATGTCGGATGGGATGCGTAGTTGAGGGACGCTCCTTATCGGACATCACTTCAATTGTTCGACCAGGGTCGAATGTTGCAACTCGGGAGTGAAACATGGTATCCGGGCTTCGCCAGAAATCGAGAAAGTAATACGAATATTGAGAGGAGATAAGAAATGTTGGCGCGCAGAACGTTGCTCAAGGGTGTGATCGCAACCGCCAGTTTGCCGGCTCTGTCCGGCGCTGTGGCGGCCACACGTCCCGACGTCATTACCCGTCGGATTCCCTCGTCTGGCGAACACTTACCGGTCATCGGCATGGGCTCCATGAAAACCTTCGACGTCGGTGACGACAGAGCCGAGAGGGCGCGGCTCACCGAGGTCCTGCAGGCCTTCTTCGATAACGGCGGCGCGTTAATCGATTCATCGCCGATGTACGGCAATGCCGAGGCCGTGCTCGGCGACGTGCTGCAGAGCATCACTGGCAAAGAAGCGTTGTTTGCGGCAACCAAAGTATGGGCCGACGGGAAACAGCAGGGGATTGACGATATGCATCGCTCCATGGGTCGGATGCGGGTCACTCGCTTCGACCTGATGCAGATCCACAATCTGAAGGACTGGCGAACCCACCTCGAAACGCTCAAAGCCTGGAAGGATGAAGGAAAAATCCGATATATCGGGGTCACGACCTCACACGGCCGTCGTCACGACGAACTCATCGCCGCCATGAAGGGCGAGACGTTCGATTTCGTGCAGTTCACTTACAACATCGCCAGTCGCGAAGCCGAAAAGCGATTGCTCCCTCTGGCACGAGACAGGGGCGCTGCGACGCTGATTAACCTGCCGTTCGGTCGTGCGGAGCTGTTCAAGAAAGTGCGGGGCAAGCCGCTGCCCGACTGGGCCGCCGAAATTGACTGCACGAGCTGGGCTCAATTCTTTCTCAAGTTCTGCCTGGCCCATCCCGCGGTAAGCTGCCTCATTCCGGCCACGTCGAAGCCGCATCACATGGTCGACAACATGGGGGCGGGTTTCGGCCGGGT
The DNA here is from genome assembly GCA_046760025.1 of Woeseia sp. Classification (GTDB taxonomy): domain Bacteria; phylum Pseudomonadota; class Gammaproteobacteria; order Steroidobacterales; family Woeseiaceae; genus JACZWL01. The sequence continues at coordinate 5,609 of JBHIDG010000047.1, forward strand.
GCCCGACGAGGACATGAGACGCCGCATGATCGAGCACATGGAATCCATCTAGCCCGGCATTGCTCAGGTTGAGAAGCCTTCCCTGCTCAGCGGAAGCGTGCGCACGCGATGACCGGTCGCGGCAAAGATGGCGTTGCAGACCGCCGGCGCGAGCGGCGGCAGAGGGGGCTCGCCCAGACCGGTCGGCGGAAACTCACTCTGGATGAAGTGAGTCCGGACCTCGGGAGCATCGGCGATTCGTAGTAGCGGATAGTCGTCGAAGTTGGATTCCTGCACGCGGCCTTCTTCCAGCGTAATCTCCAGACCCAGCATCGTGCTCAGGCCGTCGATCACCGCCCCTTGGCACTGATGCTCGGCGCCGCTCATGTTGACGATCGGACCGATGTCTCCTGCAACCGTCACCCGATGCACGGTGAGCCTCTTGTTCTGGTCCACGCTGACCTCCGCGACCTCGGCGAAGTGGCCGGCGTGACTGAAATGGAAGGCCAGCCCCCGGCCCCGCCCCGCGGGCAACGGCTCGCCCCAGCCGGCTTGTTCGGCGGCCAGCCTGATCACGGCAATGGCGCGACCGGTGTTGAGCGACCGGTCGTTGCCGGGCTCGAGCCAGCGGGGTTCTCCCATCAGTTCCACAAGAAACTCGAGATGGTCGCGCCCGGCCGCCGCCGCCAGCTCGTGCACAAAGCTCTGGATCACGAATGCCAGCGCGTTCGAGCGCGGCGCCCGCCAGGGCCCGGTCGGCGTCGTCCAGGGGAGCATGGTTTGCGTAATACGGAAGTTCTCCACCAGGAGGGCCGGAAACTCGGTCTCCGGTATGTTGCCGCGGCTGACCGGGGTCTGTCCGTCTTCCGTAAAGGTGATGAAGTGATCCTGCCAGCCCGACAGTTTCCCTGCGGTGTCTACCGCCCCCGTGAGGGAATGGAACCCTCCGGGGCGGTAGAAGTCGTGGGCCATGTCGTCCTCACGGGTCCACTGGAGCTTTACCGGTGCGGCAATGTGCCTGGATATGGCCGCGGCCTCACACATGTAATCGTTCATCAAGCGCCGGCCGAAACCCCCGCCGACCCGGGTCTGGTGGAGGACGATGCGATCCCTCCCGATCCCCAGAGTATGCGAGACGTTATCAATCCCGCGGTCGGGAGTCTGGGTCGGCGCCCAGATCTCGATGGCGCCATCCCGGTACCAGGCCGTGCAATTCTGCGGCTCCAGCGGCGCATGTGAGACGAACGGGTAGGCGTAGAAGGCCTCGATCGTCTCCGCGGCATGGGCGAATGCGTGATCGACTTCGCCTTTATCGACGAGGACCTGCCTACCGGGCCGCGCCGCCAATTCCTTCGCCCGGCTGAGTGCGCCGGGCCAGCTGTCCTTGGAAGCATCGGTCTCGTCCCATGTCACACGCAGCTGACGCCTGGCGTCGAAGGCCGCCCATGTGGAGTTCGCGACGATGGCGACGCCGGGCATGAGCTCCGTCGGCAGTCCGTTACCCTCGAGCACGAAGGCATGCACGACGCCCGGCAACGAACGGATTTGATCGAGATTCGCCGCACGGACACGACCGCCGGTCGCCGGACATTTTTCATAGGCGGCATAGAGCATGCCAGGCACGACCTGATCGATGCCGAACAGCGCTTGTCCCGTGACGATCTCGTGGTTGTCGACGCCCGGGACCCGTTTGCCGAGCAATTTGTAGTCTTTGCGCTGTTTGAGCGCGACCGATTCTTCGGCCGGAACCGGCAGCGCGGCCGCTTCGTCGGCAAGCTCGCCGTAGCTCAGGCGACGACCGCTGCCGCTGTGAACGACCGTACTGGATTGCGTTCGGCACTCCGCTGCCGGCACGCCCCAGCGCTTCGCCGCGGCCGAAACCAGCATGGACCGCGCCACGGCCCCGGCCCGGCGCAACTGATCCCAGCTCATGGCGATCGAGCGGGAACCACCAGCGCTCTGGCGACCATAGACCGCCGTGTCGATTGGCGCCTGCTCCACGCGAACATCCGACCAATCGGCGTCGAGCTCTTCGGCGATGATCATCGGAAAGGCGGTCTTGATTCCCTGACCGATTTCCGGGCCTTTCGAGTAAACGAGGATGGACCCGTCGGGGGAAATTCGAATGAAGGCATTCGGCACGAATTTACTGGTCGACGGGCGGCCCACCGCCGCGGCTGCCAATGCCTGCGATCTGCCGCCCAGGCACAGGGCAAGGACCAGCCCTCCGCCGGCCACGCCCGACAGCTTCAGGAACGAGCGTCTGCTGATGTCGGTTGCGGCCAGGGCTTCGCTCTCGGCTTCAATCGCGTGGAGACCCGCGTTGGCATGACAGCGCGCAGCGTCGGTTTTCAATTGACTTCCCCCGGGTCTGCGAGTCTCTCGGCGGCGGCGTGAATCGCTTTACGAATGCGAATGTAGGTGCCGCAGCGGCACAGATTGCCCTTCAGGGCCGTATCGATGTCGGCGTCGCTGGGCATGGGGTTTCGCGTCAGGAGAGCGGCCGCAGCCATGATCTGACCGGCCTGGCAGTAGCCGCATTGGGGTACGTCGTACTCGATCCAGGCCTGCTGCAGCGGATGTAGTATGCCGTCCTCACCCGCCAGTCCTTCGATCGTGGTGATTTTCTGACCCACGCCGTGACTGGCGGCGACCGAACAGGAGCGGACCGGGTTGCCGTTGAGGTGCACCGTACAGGCGCCGCAGAACGACTTGCCGCAGCCGAATTTCGTTCCAACCAGACCGAGGTGATCGCGCAGAACCCAGAGCAGCGGGGTCGAGTCGTCGACGTCAACCGCGTGCTCGGTGCCGTTCACAGTCAGACGAAGCATGGCCTGTTGCAGAATCGTGAAAGCAGCATGGCAACTATTCTTGCGCAAATCGGAGTACGCGGCAACCGCGTCAACCCCCTACGGGGCCCGGTCATCCCGACTCGGCATCCCACGCTTCGGCCGCCAGGGGTGCGCCGGCCGGGCCTGCACTCAGGCGATTTCCGATCGCTTGTGTTGACGGTGTGAGTGCCGGTGCCCATTTGGTACCCAAAAGACTCATAATCCTAGTGTCGATTCTCGTCGTAGGGAGATTTGTATGCCCGGCTTGCTGCCCGACGTCGATCCGGACGGTCTGCTCGAATATTCCGTCGTATACACGGATCGCGCAATCAATCACATGTCCGGTGTATTCCAGTCAGTAATGAAGGACATATCGGCGACCCTGAAGCAGGTCTACAACGCCGACGCTGTGGCCATTGTCCCGGGTAGCGGTACATTCGGTATGGAAGCCGTGGCGCGCCAGTTCGCGACCGGCAGAACCTGCCTGGTCATTCGAAATGGCTGGTTCAGCTTTCGATGGACCCAGATATTCGACATGGGGAATATACCGGCGAGTTCGATCGTTCTGAAGGCACGCATGATCAGTTCAGAACCGCAGGCGCCTTTCGCTCCGGCGCCCATCGAAGAAGTCGTCGCAATAATCAACGATGAAAAGCCCGATGTCGTACTTGCACCGCATGTGGAGACATCTTCCGGGTTGCTTTTGCCTGATGATTACCTCCGGAAGGTTGCTGGCGCTGTTCATACACACGGTGGATTATTTGTTCTCGACTGCATTGCGTCAGGTGCGATCTGGGTCGACATGCGGGCCACTGGGGTCGATGTGTTGATTAGTGCGCCACAGAAGGGCTGGAGTGGTTCGCCCTGTTGTGCACTCGTCATGCTGAACGATGCTGCGCGCGATGCCATGATATCCGCCGCGAGTACCAGTTTCGCCTGCGACCTGGCCAAGTGGCTGGAGATAATGCAGGCCTACGAAGACGGTGGCCACGCTTATCATGCCACCATGCCGACCGATGCATTAACTGCTTTCCGTAACGTTATGAAAGAAACAGAAGCCTGTGGATTTGAGAACGTCCGTGCGGAACAACAGGAACTGGGTGATCGCGTTCGTGCGCTTTTGGCTGAGCGGGGTATCAATAGCGTCGCCGCGCCGGGATTTGAAGCGCCGAGTGTTGTCGTTTGTTATACAGATGACCCGGACATAAAAACCGGCAAAAAATTCGCACAACATGGCTTACAGATTGCGGCCGGGGTGCCGCTGCAATGTGACGAGGCCGATGATTTCCGAACATTTCGTCTCGGGCTATTCGGTCTGGACAAACTGCACGATATTGATCGCAGCGTTGCGAGCCTTGACAAGGCACTGAGCAGGATTCTGTAATTTACCGGGAATCGTCACCGCCAGCAGCAGGACAAAAAGCAGGAGCGATCATTGACCAGTCGAATCACGATATACGACCTGCTGCAGGAGGGCCGGGACGATGACGCGGCCATTTCCGGCGTGGACCGACCCGCACTTTCGTATCGTGACTTGAGGGCTCAGGCCGAACAAACCGTAGCGTCGCTCAACAAATCAGGCATAGGTCGCAATGACCGGGTCGCCATCGTGCTACCGAACGGGCCGGAAATGGCAACGGCATTCGTATCGATTGCCTGCTGCGCTACGACCGCGCCCTTGAATCCGGCCTATACACAGGAGGAATTCGGTTTCTATCTGTCCGATCTCGGGGCAAGCGCCCTGGTTGTCCAACAGGACACCGATTCACCGGCCGTCGCCGCGGCGCGAGAACGAAACATACGGACGCTCGAACTGTGCACAGTTCAAGACCAGCCGGCCGGTACTTTCACAATCAGAGCAGAGCATGATTCGCCGCAATCAACACCGGCGAACGGCCGGTTGGCTGCCCCGGACGATGTCGCGCTGGTCCTGCATACCTCCGGTACAACGTCGCGGCCGAAAATCGTGCCGCTCAGTCACAGCAACGTTTGCGCATCGGCCCGGAATATTCAGAGCACCTTGCGGCTCGAATCGGCCGATGTCTGCCTCAATGTCATGCCCCTTTTCCATATTCACGGTCTGGTTGCGGCCGTACTGGCGACGCTTGGCAAAGGCGCAACCGTATTCGCCGCTCCCGGCTTTGATGCGCTCAGGTTCTTCAGCTGGCTGGATCAGGCAAAATCAACCTGGTACTCGGCGGTGCCGACCATGCATCAGGCGATTCTTGCGCGCTCGAAACAAAATCAACAGATCATCGGACGGTCGAAACTCCGGTTCATTCGGTCCTCTTCGTCGTCGCTGCCGCCACAGGTGATGCTTGAGCTTGAAAATACTTTTGGGGTGCCGGTCGTGGAAGCGTACGCGATGACGGAGGCTTCGCATCAGATGACCTGTAATCAACTTCCGCCGGGCAAACGTAAGTCGGGCACGGTCGGTTGTGCGGCAGGGCCCGAAGTAGCCGTAATGGATGAGTCCGGCCCCGATCTCCTGCCTCGTGGAGAAACCGGTGAGGTGGTGATCCGGGGAGACAATGTAACCAGGGGTTACGAGAACAATTCGAAGGCGAACAGCGAGAGTTTTGTCAATGGATGGTTTCGTACCGGGGATCAGGGTGTCATGGATGACGATGGGTATCTGACAATCACCGGCAGGCTTAAGGAGATCATCAATCGGGGCGGTGAGAAAATATCGCCGCGAGAGGTCGATGATGTATTGATGGATCACGAAGCGATATTACAAGTGGTAACGTTTGCAATGCCGCACAAATCGCTCGGCGAGGAAGTGGCTGCGGCAGTGGTGCTTCGTGATGGCGCCGCTGCGGATGAGCATGATATCCGGACGTTCGCGTCGGGGCGGCTTGCCGCTTTCAAGGTACCGCGCAGAGTCCTCATTCTCGATGAGATACCCAAAGGCGCGACCGGCAAGCTGCAACGTATCGGTCTTGCTGAAAAGCTGGGGGTCGCTTAGTGAAAATCTGCATTTACGGGGCCGGCGCTATCGGCGGCTGGCTGGGCGTTCAGCTGTCGCTGGCTGGCGAAGAAGTCACTATGATCGCGCGGGGGCCGCATCTCGCTGCGATGCAGAAGAACGGGGCAAGACTCCTGATCAACGGTGAAGAACGAGTCGCTCATCCTCGTTGCATTGAGGACCCTTCAGAAGCCGGCGCGCAGGACTTTGTCGTCATTACACTCAAGGCGCATTCGTTTCCGCCTATTGTCGGTCAGATTCGGCCGCTCATGGACGACAACACTGCCGTCGTGACCGGTGTTAACGGCATACCCTGGTGGTACTTCTATAAGCTCGAGGGCCCGTACGAAAACCGTTGGCTCGAGAGTGTCGACCCCGGCGGCAAACTATGGCAGACAATCGGCCCCGAGCGCGCGATCGGATGCGTAGTCTATCCGGCCGCCGAGATTGCGGAACCAGGCGTGATTCGGCACATAGAGGGCGATCGCCTGATCCTGGGGGAACCGGACGGCCGCCGATCAGAACGGGCGCAGACCCTGTGTCATGCACTCCGGAACGCAGGATTTACGTCCCGGGTACGCGACAACATACGCGATGATATCTGGGTCAAGCTCTGGGGAAATCTCTGCTTCAATCCCATCAGCGCACTTACCCATGCCACTTTGGATCTCGTCGCCGACGACCCGGGTACCGCCCGAATCTGCCGGCTGATGATGCTCGAGGCGCAGGCAATCGGTGAAAAGCTCGGCGCGAAATTTCGTGTCACCGTGGACCGGCGGCTCGCGGGTGGCGCGGCTGTAGGACCGCACAAGACATCGATGTTGCAGGACCTGGAGCTTGGCAGGCCGATGGAGATCGACGCACTGGTCACCGTAGTGCAGGAACTGGGAAGCCTGGTCGAAATTCCGACGCCGACAATCGACGTTGTTTTGTCGCTGATTCAACAACGTGCGCGCGTCGCGGGCACCTATTAGCCAGGCCTTATAACAACAATAACGATGGGTCATCAATCCAGCAACGATCCCGGCGATCTCGAGACGCTCGAGCTGCCCTCCATGACGCCCGGCAGCCTGGCGCGTAAATTCGGCCCGGGCATGATGCTGATGATGACCGGGATCGGCACGAGCCATCTCGTAACGGCGCCGGTTGCCGGAGGGCGTTTCGAGTATGCCCTGCTCTGGTGCCTGCCAATCGCCTACATATTCAAGTACTACGGCTTCGAGATGGCGATTCGATTCACCCATGCCACCGGTCGCAGCATTCTGGATGCCTATGCGACGACCTGGAAAAAAATTCCGGTCTGGTATGTGTTGATCACGACGGTCATTCAATCGGCAATCGGACAAGCCGGACGCCTCATCGCTGCGGCCGCGGTGGTGTTTTATTTTTTTCGCAGCTATCTCGGGCTGGATATTCCGGCCATGGATGATGACAAGGAATTGGCCGTCTATGGACTTATCCTGGCGATTCTGTCGGTGACAATCATCCTGCGTGGTCGCTACGCGGTGGTCGAGCTCGCAACCAAGATTGCCGCAGGCGTGCTCATCGTTTGCGCAATTGCAGTTTATATAGCTCAACCGGCCCCGGTGAGCGAATTTGTTCATTTCTTTCAACTGGACGCGCCTGAAGGCTCGTGGCTGATTATCGCCTCGTTCCTCGGCCTTCTGCCCACCGGGATAGACGTCTCATTACAGGCCTCCGAGTGGGGCAAGGCCAAGAAAGTCGGCATGGGGCGATTGCGCGGGAGAATGGAACGCGAAGGACTCGCCAGGAAATTCGACCCGTTCTCCGGCGGCAAACAAGACCTCGGCGTCGACCGGTC
>JBHIDG010000048.1:0-13102 GCA_046760025.1 Woeseia sp.
CGGCTTCACGCTGCCGGGCTTCCCGGGAATCCCGCGCCTGGCCACGCTCGATCTGCTGAAGCAGCTCGGCCATACTGCTGGCCGCTTCCTGCGCTTGTGCCACGCCAAAACTCATCAGTACGGTGGCGCCTAATATTGCTATACGTTTCATTTACGAAGTCTCCCCGGCAGGTTTGGCGGAAGGCACGGGAAGCAAAAGCAACTCCGGCGCAATCAGGTCTTTCGCCATGCGAATGCCCTTCTTGATTTCGTTACGGTGCTCGTTGCCCAGAATAACAAAAGCACTCTGCTCCGGATCCCAGGCACCTGTGATACGGGAATCATCGGACTGGAAGTAAAGCCCGATGCGCCCGATGCGCAGCATGTTGTAGTCCCTCACGGTCCCCTCGATCTCGAGCGACTGACGGTAGGTCTCGCTGGACGAACCGTAATCGTTTTCGATCTGGTAGGCTTCCATCACTTTTCGGAACTTCTCAGCGACGCTCACATCCGAACGCTGCATGATTTCCTTGAGTGTATTGATGCGATTGCTCCGCTCCTCCATGAGGAACGGGATATCGAGTGCGATCGATTGCTCGAGCCCATCGATCATGCGTTCCATCAATGGAAATATCTGACGATTGATGACGTCGACCTGGTCCATGGACAGGGAGATATCATCCAGGGTGGCTCGCTGGCCGTTGGTCTGTGCCGTCATCAGTCGGTTGTAGACCTTGAGGCCGTCGATTTCCTTGTTGATTGCACGGTATTCGTCTTCTATCGACCGTGTGCGCTCAACCACCTGGTTAATTCGCTCTTGTGAGGCCTGAGCCAGGCTCAAGCGTCGAAGATCCGCTTGCAATACCTGATCCACAGACTGGGCGAATACGCCACCGGTAACCGTGATAGCCGCTGCTGTACTGAACACCGTTGCCATCCGCCGACTGCTCGTTTTGCACCGTTTCATGAACACTCCTTAAATAGATCGAGTCTTGGTTATTGAAAATTCAGGAGAAGGATGCGCAATAAGCATTGGATACCTGCACAATAAACGAAGGATTACGGTCACACAGTAACCCCGGCTGCGCACGCGACCCTCTCCACTCGCCGCGGCGATGAATCTGGTTTTTGGCTCTTTGTTCCTATCTTATGGCCCAGACCAACTGTAGCTTATAGTCCCACCGGCGTGTTTTTAGAGTCCAGATTTGCTGGGCGTCAAGAATAACACAAGACTTAGCCTTAGCCAGCCCAGGAGCGACATAAGCTGTAGCGTCCGTGATCTTCGCTAAAAGCCCTTTTGACGTCCCAACTCGAGCTTCGCAATCGATGCGCGGTGGACCTCGTCCGGACCGTCGGCGAGCCTGAGCGTGCGTGCGGCAGCCCACGAAGCGGCGAGGCCGAAATCCCCGCTGACGCCGGCACCGCCGTGTACCTGCACTGCACGATCGATGACACGCAGCGCCATCTGCGGGGCGATGACCTTGATCATCGCAATTTCCGAACGAGCAGCCTTGCTGCCGACCTTGTCCATCATGTCGGCTGCCTTCAGTGTCAGCAGTCTGGCCTGATCGATTTCGATACGCGAGTTGGCGATCGCCTCCCGAACGACGCCCTGCTGCGATAACTTCCGGCCGAACGCCACTCTGGCATCCGCCCTGGCGCACATGCTTTCCAGCGAACGCTCGGCCAGGCCGATCAGCCGCATGCAATGGTGAATCCTGCCCGGGCCCAGACGACCCTGCGCGATTTCGAATCCTCTTCCCTCGCCCAGCAACAGGTTTTCTCGCGGCACGTGCACATTTTCGAACAGCATCTCGGCGTGTCCGTGCGGGGCGTCGTCATAACCATAGACCGTCAGCGGTCGGACCACGGAAACCCCCGGCGTGTCCGTCGGCACGAGCACCATCGATTGCTGGCGGTGGCGATCCGCCTGCGGATCTGTCTTGCCCATGAAAATCAGAATCTTGCAGCGCGGATCCATCGCGCCCGACGTCCACCATTTGCGTCCGTTGATAATATAGGTGTCGTCGTCACGATCGATCGATGATTGGATATTGGTCGCATCCGATGACGCGACATCTGGTTCGGTCATCGCGAATGCCGAACGGATTTCGCCACTGAGCAGTGGTTCCAGCCACTCCTTCTTCTGGCTCTCGGTGCCATAGCGAACCAGCACTTCCATATTTCCGGTGTCAGGCGCCGAGCAATTGAAAACCTCGGAGGCGATCAGGGAGCGACCCATGATCTCGGCAAGCGGCGCGTACTCGAGGTTACTCAGTCCCGCGCCGTATTCGCTGTCTGGCAGGAACAGGTTCCAGAGACCTTCTTTTTGCGCTTTCTTTTTCAGGTCTTCCATCACCGGGGGAATCGACCAGCGTGTGTCCCCGCCGTCCACGAACTCGAGGTATTCTGTCTCCGCCCGATAAACATGTGCCTGCATGAAGTCGGAAAGCGTCGAGCGAAGCTTGGCGACTCGGGGCGAATAGTCGAAATCCATGAGCGAGATGTTTCCCGTTGCCGATACTAACTGAACAGACGCCGCAGAGTACATTTATAAGTCACGTCGAACCAGCGGCGTTGGTGGGCTGAATTATTCTATTATTTATTAACTATATATAATGTTTATCAAGAATCTACCTGATATGCGGGCCATGGTCATTGAGCGCTCGATCGGAATTCGATTTCGTATCACAAGTAACTGATTGATCGGGTATTGTCGGGCTGTTGACATCCAGTCAACCATACAACATCATCCGCGCCATGGGACTGATAAGAACAATCTGGTTTGCCGCCATTCCGGAGCTTCTCGTCGAGGCACTCCTGAGGGGAGATCGCGGGTAGCGGTTGTAACGGCAAATCGACGCGCAGACCCCGCATCCCGACCGGATAGTGGGGTTTTTTTTGTCGGCAGGTCGATAGGGAAAACAGAAAATGCAGATGTACTCTGAGGCAGACGTCGATACTTCATGCCTTGCAGGCAAGCGCATCGCAGTTCTCGGCTATGGCAGTCAGGGCCGCGCTCACGCGTTAAATCTAAAAGACAGCGGCTTCGATGTCGCCGTCGGACTCCGACCCGGCGGCCCCAGCTGGGCGCGCGCCGAAGCCGACGGGCTTCGGGTCGAGGAGCCCGAGGGCGCGGTCGGCGCTGCGGCAATTGTCGCGTTCCTGACGCCCGATCTCGTGCAGGGGCCCTTGTATCGATCGGTCGAATCCGAACTGGGCCAGGGCGCCGCAATTCTGTTCGCGCACGGCTTCAATATTCATTTCAAGCAGATCAGTCCACGCTCCGATCTCGACGTCGTCCTGATCGCGCCCAAAGGGCCCGGCGATCTGGTCAGGCGACAATACGAAGAGGGGCACGGTGTGCCATGCCTGGTCGCCGTAGACCAGGACGCCAGTGGCGAAGCCCTGAGACTCGCCCTTGCCTATGCGCAGGGCATTGGCGGCGCCCGCGCCGGAGTCATCGAAACGACCTTTGCCGAGGAAACCGAAACCGATTTGTTCGGTGAACAGGCGGTATTGTGCGGCGGTGCCACGGAGCTCGTGGTCGCCGGTTTCGAAACGCTGGTTAAGGCCGGCTATCAGCCGGAGGTGGCGTATTACGAATGCATGCATGAGCTAAAGCTGATCGTCGATCTGTTGCACGAGGGGGGCTTGAGGAAGATGCATGAGTTCATCAGCGAGACCGCTGCTTACGGCGATTTAACGCGCGGGCCGAGAGTCGTGGACGATCATGTGCGCGAGAGAATGCAAAAGGTCCTGACCGATATACGGGACGGTACATTTGCCAGAGAGTGGATAGCAGAAAACGAAAACGATCAAAGAGAGTACAAACGGATGATGAACGAGGACCTGGCGCATCCGATCGAGAAAGTCGGCGCCGACCTCCGAAGTCGCATGGACTGGTTGGAGAACTAGATATGATGGACGAGCGCATCAGGATTTTTGACACGACTCTGCGGGACGGCGAACAGGCGCCCCGCTGCAGCATGACGATTCGGGAGAAACTTCGGGTCGCCAAGGCGCTCGCCGATCTTCGCGTCGATATCATCGAGGCCGGTTTCCCGGCGGCCTCGCCCGGCGATTTCGATTCGGTCAAGGCAATAGCCGACGAGAACCAGGGACCGACGATATGCGGACTGGCACGCTGCAACCCCGCGGACATCGAAAAAGTCCATGCCGCAGTCAACGGGGCTGACAGCCATCGTATCCACGTATTCGTGGCGACGAGCGAGATACATCGCCGACACAAGCTGAAGATGGCGAAGGAAGAAATACTGAGGAGCGCTGCCAGTGCAGTCAGCATGGCACGGGATCTGTGTGACGACGTCGAGTTCTCACCGGAAGACGCGTCAAGAACAGAACTGGCCTATCTCGCCGAAGTCGTCACTGCCGCCATCGAGGCCGGCGCGAATACCGTCAACATTCCGGACACGGTCGGTTATACGGTACCCGGCGAGTTCGACCAGCTCTTCCGGTATCTCAAGAAGCATGTCCCCGGAATCGACGATGTCGTGCTCAGCGTCCACTGCCACAACGACCTCGGGATGGCCGTCGCGAACAGCCTCGCCGCGGTATCCGCCGGTGCACGTCAGGTCGAGTGCACGATCAATGGCATCGGCGAGCGTGCCGGAAATTGCTCGCTCGAAGAAATCGTAATGGCCGTGAAGACACGCGCCGAATACTTCGGTCTCGAAACCGGTGTGGACACGACGCGTCTTTACCCGACGGCGCGGCTGGTGTCGAGTATCACCGGCATGCATATACCGAGGAACAAGGCGATAGTCGGTGAAAACGCGTTCGCCCACGAAGCAGGTATACATCAGCATGGCATGCTTCAGCATCATTCCACTTACGAGATCATGCGCCCTGACGAGGTCGGCATCAGCCGGTCGAACCTCGTGCTGGGCAAACACAGCGGGCGGCACGCTTTTCGTGACAGGGTCAGGGACCTCGGATTCGACCTCGATGAATTCGAGACCAATCGCGCGTTTCAGGAATTCAAGAAGCTGGCAGACAAGAAAAAGGACATGTACGACGGCGATATCGAAGCAATCATCATGAACGTGGACAGCACGTCGCCAGGGCCCTGGTCACTCGAGTCGCTGCAGGTAAGCTCACACACCGATCAACCGGCCTCGGCTGTCATCCGCCTCCTTAACGACAACGGCGACGAAGTCGGCGAGTCAGCACAGGCTGACGGCCCGGTTGCCGCCGCCTTCAACGCCATCGAACAGGCCACCGGCGTTCACCTGACACTGAAGAACTTCGAGCTGCACAGCGCCACGGTCGGAGAGGATGCACAAGGCGAAGTGGTCGTTACCGTCGAGTACAACGGAGACAGCTACCGTGGCCACGGTGTCAGCGTCGACATCGTGGAGGCCGGCAGCCGCGCCTACATCGAGGTGATCAACCGGATCCTGAGACGCCGCGAACTGGGCATGGACACGACGCGTGATATCGATGATGTAACTCGCGCGACGATCTAGATTTGCGTAAGCTTAACGATCCTCTGGAGATTGGGTTTAATGAGTTTCGAGGGCGCCAAACTGATCTGGCATAACGGCCGGATGATTCCGTGGGAAAAGGCGACAGTGCACGTCATGGCGCACGCCCTGCACTATGGTTCTTCGGTTTTCGAGGGAATTCGCGTCTACACGACGCCCGACGGTCCGAAGGTTTTTCGATTGACGGACCACATCCAGCGTCTGTTCAACTCTGCACTGATTCATCGCATTCCGGTTCCCTACGACCTGGCGACCTTGATCGGCGTGTGCAAGGAAGTGGTGCTTGCCAATGAGTTAATGAACGGTGCCTATATCCGGCCAATCGTGTTTCGCGGGCTCGGCGACGTCGGGCTCGCTCCGAAACCGGACCACCCGGTCGATGTATCAATCGCCGCCTGGGAGTGGGGAGCCTATCTCGGCGCCGATGGACTGGAGAATGGCGTCGACGTCTGCGTATCGAGCTGGCAACGGGTCGCGCCCAATACCGTGCCGGCCCTCGCCAAGGCCGGGGGCAATTACCTGTCGAGCACATTGATCAGTACCGAAGCAAAACGCCTGGGTTTCACGGAGGGCATCGCGCTGTCCACCGACGGGCTGGTCAGCGAAGGCGCGGGCGAAAATCTTTTCATCGTCCGCGATGGACGGATGATCACGCCGCCGGCGACGTCATCCATTCTGACCGGCATTACCCGCGACACGGTAATGCAACTGGCTTGTCGGCTCGGAATCGAGGTACGCGAGCAGACGATACCGCGCGAGATGCTGTATCTCGCGGACGAGATGTTCTTTACCGGAACGGCAGCCGAGATCACACCCATTCGATCGGTCGACAGGATCGACATCGGCGACGGGCGTCGCGGACCGGTGACCAGGCGGCTACAGGACGTATTTTTCGGGCTTTTCGGCGGTGAGACGGAAGATCGTCACGGCTGGCTCGAGGACCTCGGCACACGGAAAGCGGCCGCCGCCGGCGGTCATTGAATCCGGAGGCGTGCCTGCATGGCCGCAGGTGATCCACAAACCCTGTTCGACAAGGTCTGGTCGGACCACATCGTCGCTGAAGAGACCGACGATACCCCGGCGATCCTCTACGTCGACCTGCACCTGATTCACGAAGTGACCACGCCGCAGGCGTTTACGCTGTTGCGTGACCACGGATTGCCCGTGCGCCGGCCGGATCTGACACTCGGCACGGTCGACCATTCCACGCCCACCACCCCGGTCGGCAGTTTCAAGGACCTTGCCGTTGTCGGCGAAGGCGCCGCCAATCAAGTGTTGAAAATGCGGGATAACTGCCGTGACTTCGGACTCGAATTGCTCGGCTTCGACAGCGATCAGCGGGGCATCGTGCACGTGATCGGACCGGAGCTCGGTGCGACCCAACCCGGCAAGACGATCGTCTGCGGCGACAGTCACACCAGCACTCACGGTGCCTTCGGCGCGCTCGCATTCGGTATCGGGACGACCGAAGTCGGCCACGTGCTTGCAACCCAGTGTCTGCTGCAGCGCAAGCCCGGGAAGCTTGCAGTTGAAGTCAGCGGCAGACTACCGGCCGGCGTCACGGCCAAGGACGTCATCCTCGCCATCATCGGGAAAATCGGCGTTGGCGGCGGAACCGGGCAGGTCATCGAGTATCGCGGCGAGGGAATTTCAGCCATAGACATGGAAGCCCGCATGACGATTTGCAATATGTCCATCGAAGCGGGCGCCCGGGCCGGTATGATCGCGCCCGACGACACGACATTCGAATACCTCAAAGGCCGGCCCCGATCGCCATCGGGCGCCGACTGGGACGAGGCCCTGAGTCGCTGGCGCGAATTGCCCGGCGATCCCGGTGCGGGGTTCGACAGGCAGGTCGGTATCCGCGGCGACAGGCTCGAGCCGATGGTCACATTCGGTACGAATCCCGGCATGGTCCTGCCGATCAGCGATCCGGTGCCTGACGCCGGCGAAAACCCGGGATTCCGCAAGGCACTCGACTACATGCGGCTCGATCCGGGCAAGCCGTTGACCGAGTCCCCTGTCGATGTCGTCTTTGTCGGCAGCTGCACGAACTCCCGCCTGTCCGACCTCAAGCAGGCGGCAGACATACTCCGAGGGCACGAAGTCGCAACCGGCGTCACGATGCTGGTCGTACCGGGCTCGCAACAGGTCAAACACGAGGCGGAATCTCTCGGATTGCATGAAATCTTCGAAGCTGCCGGTGCCGAGTGGCGCGAATCCGGCTGCTCGATGTGTATCGGCATGAACGGTGATACCGTGCCCAGTGGTCAACTCAGCGTCAGCACGAGCAATCGCAATTTCGAAGGCCGCCAGGGCGTCGGTGCCCGAACCATCCTGGCAAGCCCGCTAACGGCGGCGGCGTCCGCGATCGAAGGTCGGGTCGCCGATCCGCGCCCTTACTTGTAGAATTTGCGTTGCAACCGATACGCAAAATTCACTCCCGCACCGTGGTCCTGCCGAAGTCGGACGTCGACACGGATCAGATCATCCCGGCCCGCTTTCTGACGACCACATCTCGTGACGGGCTGGGCGCGCGCCTGTTCAACGACTGGCGATTTCGATCGGACGGCACCGAGGTCCCCGATTTCGTCCTGAACAGGGTCGAATCCAGGGGCTGCGAGGTGCTCGTAGCGGGCCACAATTTCGGCTGCGGGTCTTCTCGCGAACACGCGCCCTGGGCGCTGCTCGACTACGGGTTCCGGGCGGTGATCAGCACTGAGATCGCCGACATTTTTCGCAGCAATTCACTCAAGAACGGCTTATTGCCCATTGTCGTCGACCACAAGACTCATGCCTGGCTTATGACTAACCCCGGTACCGACGTCGACATCGACGTGACGAATGCGACTCTTGTTGTCGGAAGTGGCGAAACCGTGCAATTTCCGATCGATCGATTCGCCCGCTACTGCCTGACCGAAGGCATCGATGAACTCGGCTACCTGCAAAAGCACGAAGATGCGATAAGAAATTTCGAGGAGACGCGGTCCTGGACGCCCTGATCACCGTTCTCCCCGGCGACGGCATCGGGCCCGAGGTCGCGCATGCCGGAACTTCCGTTCTCCGGCAGATTGCCTCGACGTTCGGTCACGGTTTCCGGATCGAAGAACAGCTGATCGGCGGCGCCGCCATCGATGCGACGGGCTCGGCGCTCCCGCCCGATTCGATCGCAAGCTGCAGAGAGTCGGACGCCGTGTTACTCGGCGCCGTAGGCGGTCCCAAATGGTCCGACCCGAACGCCGAAGTGCGGCCCGAGCAGGGCTTGCTGCAGCTTCGCGGCGAACTCGAAGTCTATGCAAACCTGAGACCGGTACAGATCATCGAGGCACTGTCCGGTGCATCGCCGATACGGTGCGAACGGCTGCACGGCGTCGATCTCATGGTCGTCAGGGAACTCACCGGCGGCATCTACTTCGGCGACAAGTCGCGTGACGAGACGTCCGCCAGCGACCTGTGCGTCTACCACGCATTCGAAATCGAACGCATCGTGCGTGTCGCAGCGAAGCTCGCGCAACGGAGAGGCTTGAAGCTCTGTTCCGTGGACAAGGCCAATGTGCTCGAGACGTCGCGACTGTGGCGCGACGTGACCAACAAGGTCATGAGCAGCGATTTCCCGGATGTCGTTCTCGAGCATATGCTGGTCGACGCTGCCGCGATGCACCTCATCAATCGCCCTGCCCATTTCGATGTCATCGTCACCGAAAACATGTTCGGCGACATTCTTACCGACGAAGCATCGATGCTTGCCGGCTCACTCGGCATGTTGCCTTCGGCGTCGCTCGGCGAGACCAAACGCGGCCTGTACGAGCCGATTCACGGCTCGGCGCCGGACATCGAGGGTCAGGGGCTTGCAAACCCCTGCGGGACCATCGCGAGTGTGGCGCTGCTGCTGCGTTATTCCCTGGACTTGGACGATGAAGCCCTTGCCGTCGAGTCGGCCATCCGCAAGGTTATCGAAGGCGGCGCGCGGACGGCCGATCTGGCCGTACCGGGCGACACCGTGCTAAGTACGGCCGAGATGGCCGACGCCATCACAAAGAAATTGGCCTAACCGCAAGCGACCGATTTCAGTTCGACTGTATTCGTAGCCGCCACGAGCGCATCGAGCACGTCGGCAATCAAATCTTCATCGCTTTCGATGCCCACGGACAGGCGGACCAGGTCCTGCGAGATCCCGGCCCTGGCCAACGCCTCCTCGCTCATCGGCGCATGGGTCATCGAAGCAGGATGACAGACGAGACTCTCGACCCCACCCAGGGATTCGGCCAGCGAGAAATGCCGCAGGCGATTGAGGAAGGCGCGTACGGCCGCCTCGCCGCCCCTGAGCTCGAAACTGAGCATGCCCCCGAACCCCCGCTGCTGCTTGCTAGCAATGTCGTGACCCGGGTGATCGGCAAGGCCCGGATAGCAGACGCGGCGAACCGCGGCATGATTGTCCAGGATCGTCGCCAGCTTTAGCGCGTTTTCCTCATGCTGACGCAGTCTCGCGTGCAGTGTCCGCAGGCCTCGCAGCGTCAGATAACTGTCGAACGGTGCGCCGGTTATTCCCAGACAATTGCCCCAGTGGCCGAGATCAGCGGCAAGTTCCTCCGTCGCCGCGATGGCGGCACCACCGACGACGTCACTGTGTCCATTCAAATATTTCGTCGTCGAGTGGATGACGATGTCGGCCCCAAGTGATATCGGCTGCTGCAACGCGGGAGACAGGAAGGTGTTATCGACCGCAAGCAGCGCGCCGCAATTCTTCGCAAGACCGGACATGCGTTCGATATCGACGATTCTGAGCAGCGGATTGGACGGCGTCTCGACGAGTATCAGGCGTGGGCTAAGCGCGATCGCATTCCTTAGTGCTGCACCGTCGTTTTGATCGACGAACCGAACTTCGAACTGGCCTTTGGCCGACAGGCTGTCGAGCAGCCTGTACGTGCCACCGTAACAGTCGTGCGGTGCAATCAGCAGTTCGCCCGGCTTCATGAGCTGCACAAGCAGGGTAATTGCCGCCATACCTGACGAAGTCACCACTGCCCCGGCACCGCCCTCGAGATCCGTTAGCGCGTCTGCGAGCGCATCCCGTGTCGGATTGCCACTGCGCGTGTAATCGTATTGCCGCGGGTCATCGTAGCCTGCAAAGGCGAAATTCGATGACAGGTACAACGGCGGCACCACGGCACCGTGTTGTCTGTCCGACTCGATAGCAGCTCGAACAGCAATGGTTGCCGGTTGCGTCCTGGAACTCATGATTCAGTCTCCGCTTGTCCAATGTCACGACGAAGTCGCATGTCTCTCATCGGAACCCTGCGGAAACCGTCAGGGAGGGTGCCGTGCCCTTCGCTTGCCAATTCATATCGGCTTCACGCTGCACGCGCACTCATCTTTCGGAGCTAAACACCCCGCAGGAGTTGGCACCTTTTCAGGATGGTTGGTCCTGAAGGTTGCCCCGGCATCATTGGGCCTATCCCTCAGCCGGTCTCGATGAGTTCCGCGCAGTCTATTGGCAAAAAGTCGGCGACGTCAAGCCGGGAGGCCAGAAAAGTCAGTCACGGATGAAACCAACCGGAACATTATTTTTTCGAAAAAGCGGAAACAAGGGCTTGCGTCCCTTGTCATAGTGTATTAACGTACTAATACATTATTACATGAACTCAAGCGATGAAACCGAACAGGCAGGATTCCGCAAGGCGACAGAGCAAAGCCGAAGATGCGCTCTTCCGGGCTGTCATCAGTCTTCGAGACGTCCCGGAATGCCGCAATTTCTTCAAGGACTTGTGCACGCCCGCCGAGCTTCAGGCCCTCGTTGACCGGTGGCAGGTCGTCGAATGTCTGGAACAGGGCCTGCCCTATCGACGCATCCATGACCTGACCGACGTCAGCGTCACGACCATTGGCCGGGTCGCGCGATTCCTGAGCGACGGCTTCGGCGGATACAGGAAAGTCTTCGATCGCCTGAGCAAAAGGGGTAGTACCCGCAAGCCTCACCCCTCTCATTAAGGAACCCAACATGGAAACCCCCGAGGAGCGCATAAAGATTGCGGTGCAGAAAACCGGTCGCCTTACGGATCACTCGCTCGATCTGCTGGAACGCTGTGGCCTCAAATTCACGAAGAGCAAAGACCAGCTGTTCTGCTTCGGCGAGAACATGCCGGTCGACCTACTGCTCGTCCGCGACGACGATATACCCGGCCTCGTGAGCGACGATGTCTGCGATCTCGGCATTGCCGGCCTGAACATCATCGAGGAAAAGCGCCTCGCGAGAAGGCATAACGGGGGCGAAGCGCTTTTCGATCAGGTATATGCACTCGATTTTGGCCATTGTCGCCTGGCGATAGCGGCGCCCGACGGGACAGCGTATGCAGAACCGAAGTGCCTCGAGAACAGCCGCATCGCCACGAGCTATGTCGAGACGCTGCAGAATTATCTGAATCAAAACCGCATCAACGCAGAGATAGTTTATTTCTCGGGCGCGGTCGAGATTGCGCCAAAACTCGGCAAGGCCGATTTTATCTGCGACCTCGTGTCCAGCGGGGCAACGCTCGCGGCCAATCAGCTTCGCGAAGTTCAGACCGTGATGGAAAGCGAAGCAGTCATCATTCAGACGCGGGCGCGCCTGTCGAAGCCGAAAAAAGATTGGGTAAGCAAAATACTTCAGCGTTTGGACGGCGTGTTACAGGTTCGCGAGAGCAAATACATCATGTTGCACGCGCCGCGGAATGCTCTTCCGGAAATCACGCGCCTGCTGCCTGGCTCCGAATCACCTACCGTCATTCCGCTGGACGGTAACAGCGACAAAGTAGCCGTGCACGCCGTCTGTCGCGAAAACGTGTTCTGGGAAACGCTCGAGAACCTCAAGAGCGCCGGTGCAAGCTCCCTGCTCGTGCTGCCAGTGGAGAAGATGCTGGCATGAGCCTGGACACTGTCACCTGGACTGAACTAACCGCGGACGAGCGACGGCGTCTGTTGCGGCGCCCTGCCCTTCGCTCCGACTCGCCGATTCGCAATGCTGTCGATGACATCATCAAACAAGTTCGCGGGACCGGTGACGTCGCCCTGATCGAATTGACCAGTCAGCTTGACAGAGTCGCCTTAGACGACCTGCAAGTATGTAAAGAGGAATTCCATCAAGCTGAGAATGCGCTCTCTCCCACCGCAATCGAGGCGATCGAACTCGCAATCGGCAATGTGAAACGTTTTCACGAGGCACAGTTACCGAGGCCAATCGACATTGAACCGATGCCCGGTATTCGCTGCGAACGCCTGAGTCGCCCAATTGATTCCGTCGGCCTCTACGTACCGGCCGGATCGGCTCCATTGCCGTCGGCTGCAATCATGCTCGCCGTTCCGGCGGCAATAGCCGCTTGCCCGGAACGAATCATGTGCACGCCGCCTCGACCGGATGGTCGCGCGAACCCAGCCGTTTTGGTCGCCGCGAAACGCGCCGACATCGACTCGGTTTTCAAAGTGGGTGGCGCCCAAGCGATTGCCGCGATGGCATACGGGACCGAGTCGGTACCGAAAGTTGACAAGATTTTCGGACCGGGGAATGCCTGGGTTACCGCGGCAAAGACACAGGTAATGGGTGACCCGAACGGTGCCGCCATCGATATGCCGGCGGGACCGTC
>JBHIDG010000049.1:0-12942 GCA_046760025.1 Woeseia sp.
ATCTCGAGGGCCCGGGAGTTGACCCAGACATTGTGGCCAAATGCGTCACCGATTAGAACCGGTCGGGCGCCGAACACCTGGTCCAGCATATCCTTGGATGGATTGGCGTCCGGAAATGCGGCCAGGGACCACCCGCCGCCGACCACCCATTCGTCGGGTTCGTAGTCGTAAGCTTCCCGGCATTCGATCAGTAACGCGCGGATCCTTCCGATGTCGGCGGCATGCTGAAGATCGCATTCAGACTCGGACAGGCCGCCGAAACGGACATGCGCGTGCGCATCGTGGAAGCCGGGCATCAGCATCTTGCCGTCGAGATCCGTGACTTCCGTATTGTCACCGATGAAGGCAGCCGCATCATCCGTCGAGCCGACGAAAAGGATCTCTCCGTCGGTGATGGCGACGGCCTCCGCCCAGGACCGATCGTCGTCGACCGTGTAGACCGCGGCATTGACGAATGCCCGGTCTGCGCCGGCGTTCTCCGTGGGTCCTGCGCAGCCTGAACAGGGCAAGATCGAGACAAGGGCGAAAACACCCAGGAACTTCCTGCTGTACATTACGCTTGTGCCACGCTTTTGTAGGGAAATTGCCGTACCGCCACTAAGTGTACGTTCCGCAGCACGAGTATCGCGCCTGTCCGTAGCGCCTAGCTGCTTTCCGCAAGGGCCATGAGCTCGTCCCAGTTGCCGCTGGCTTCGGCCTCGGCGACTCGTTCCTGCATCTTGATAACAGCGCCATCAATTTCCGATGCGATCGCCTGATACTCGGGCTCATCGCGAATCGACTCGAGATAGGGATCATGACTCAACGGCCATCCCGCAAAAACGATTTCTCCCCGAAAGCCGGCATCGACCGCCTCCCGGAGCGCGGCAAGCGCCTCGTATGTCTTGCCCTGCAGCGCCAGGATGTGAACGTCCGCTATACCGTGTCCGGCCTGCCCGAGCCTCGGGATTTGGTGCAGACCCTGCCGAGCAGCGGCCAGCAACTTGTCGGCCCGCTGCCTTGCCCCCTGCTGTTGCAAGATATACGCATATCGAATCGCGTCATCTACATTGAAGCGGTCGATCGTCGGGATGGTATCTGCCGTGAAATCCGGATTTCGGCGCTCAACGTAATTTCGCGCTGTTTCGATGTCCTTATTCAGAATCGCGGCGACCGCGATAATGTCCATGACGAACGGTGGTGATTGTGCATCGCCGTGTTCTTCAATAAAGCCCGTCAAAACACTGATTCCGCCGTCATAGTCACCGACAATAATCTTCTGAAAGCCCAGTCCGAGCGGATAAAAAGGGTGCTCTTCCGGCACACCGCTCATGACATCGATCGCCTTATCGATGCTCCCGAACTCTGAGTATGCGGCGATCAGATTCATTCCATTGAGTGGATCGGTGCTGAGTTCGCGCGCTTTCATTCCCCACGCAATCGCCTCGTCGATCCTGCCCAGTCGCTGCAGGTGAAATGAGATATTCTGGTACGAAGTGGGCCAGTCAGGATGAATTCGGACCGCCTCGATCCATTTATCAAGGGCCTCTTCGTTACGACCAAGCTGCGCGTAAAGACCCGGAAGATTTGCATACGGGATTCGCCCGAGCGGATCGAGCTGCAGCGACCGGTGATACAGCTCGATCGCCTCGTCATACTTTTCTTCGGCGTTCCTCAGACTCGCAAACCACATATGCGCTCTGGCGTGATTCGGATTGAGTTCGATCGCGCGTTGATATGCGCGCTCAGCATCTTCATTCTCCGAGCCGGTCCGGGTCCTCGTCCAGATGTTCATCTTGAGGAGGCCGAGCGAGGCATAGGCATCCGCGAGATTCGGATCGAGTTCCAGCGCGCGGTCCAGGGACTCCTGCGCAACCCTGTCCGACTCCTCCATCGTGATCGCGGCATGATTGATAAACAGTAACTGCACGCTATCGGCAAGGCCGGCATAAGCATCCGCATATTCGGGATCGAGTTCCACGGCCTGCTCAAACTGATCTCGGGCGAGCAAGGTGGAGTCGAGCGTGCGCTGATAGAGATTTGCGCGGCCCTGCAGGTACAACCTGTATGCGGTCATGTCTTCGGTTGGTACATTCGCGATACGCGTCTGTTCAGCCGTGCTCAATGTGGCCTTCAATGCGCTGGTGATCTCCTCGGAGATCTCACTCTGGATCGTGAACAGGTTGACGATACTGAGCTGTCGGTCATAGGACTTTGCCCAGATATGCTCGTCAGTTGACGCGTCGATAAGCTGCGCATGAATCCTCACGTTGTCGCCGACCCGTTGTACTGCGCCTTCAAGGACGGTCCCGACGCCGAGTTCTTGCGCGATCTGTCGCAGGTTCTTCGTGGTATTGCGATACTCCATCACCGACGTCCGCGAAATCACTTTCAGTGCCGCGATGTTCGCAAGCCGGGTCAGCAGATCATCGTGAATACCGTCGGCAAAAAGTTGATTGTCGGGATCCGTGCTTCGGCTCTCGAATGGCAAAACGGCAATGGATAAACGATCGATAATTGCCGCGGGCACGACACCCGAATTCCGTATTCCGGTCACGTTCAGCGTGACCGAGATGCCGAGCGCAATGATTAACAGTCCGATGATGGTGAAATCGAGTCTGCGCCCCGTTTGCGGGGTAATCGCCTCGGATCTGTCCACGTTTTTCTCGAGCTTGACACCCTCGGGCGTGACCTCGAACACCCAGGCAAAGACCAGCGATGCGAGAAAACCTGCAACTACTACAAGGACATATACCTGAAACGCCGACTCCGATGCGCCGAAGGTCGGCAGCAGCACCGAACCCGCCTCGATGATGATCCAGGCGACCACGGCGTAGGCGGCGGCCACGCGCAACACGTTGCGGCGCTTGAGTTCCGATACGAATGAGGTCATGGGCGCGATTATCACCTACAAGCGGCACGGATGCAGCATGTTCCTTAGAGCGGCGTATCGCGATTTTGTTTCGCGGATGGTCCTATAAAATGGGGCATGGTTTTTCTCGACGACCTGTTCGTATTCATTTTCGCCGTCGTCTATCCGATCGCGGGCTTTATCGGCTTTCGCCGCCTGCAGAGCAAGATGCAGGCCGGGCATCAATTCGATCGAAATCGGCTGTATGTCAGCACGATGTCCTGGCATTGGATCATGTTCGCGGCCGGTCTGGTCGTTTGGGCCGATTCCGGCCGCTCATGGGTTGTTCTCGGTTTCGGTCTCGATCTGAATACCCGGTTCCTGATCGGCACCGTGCTGACCGTTGGCGCAATCGCGCTCCTCGTAGCCCAGTTACGCCGGGTCGGCTGTGCCAGGCAAAGAGACCTGGACAGGGTGAGTTCCGGATTCGGCGACCTGCTCCTGATCGTGCCTCGCAACGCAGGCGAGCTGGCTCTGTTCAATGTCCTGTCCGTTACCGCGGGCATCGTCGAGGAGACACTCTGGCGCGGGTTTCTGATCTGGTATCTGGCTCAATCCATGCCGCTCTGGGCGGCCGCCATGATCAGCGCCGTCGGCTTCGGTATCGCCCACGGATACCAGGGCCGGGCTCATGTTCCACGGGTTGCCGCGGTCGGTGCCGTGCTCGCAGGGCTTTATGTGCTGGCCGGGTCTCTCTGGCTACCGATGGCCCTGCATGCGGTGGTCGATCTACTGCAGGGCCGTCTGGCCTACCACGTCTTGCGGCGCACCGATACTGTTGACAGGAACGATCGGGATGCCGACGCTCAGACCAGTTCCTGACCGATTGCCTTGACGGCATTCACGAGCGTTTCGAAGTCCGATCTTCGACTCCGGTGATTGCAGATGGCGACGCGGATAGAGAAGCGGCCATTCAACTCAGTAGACGACGGTGCTGCGATGCCCCGCTCCTGCAATCGCATCAGGATCTCTGCATTCATGTCATCGAGGCGATCTTCGTCAAAGCCGTCGGCAACGAAGCGAAAGTTGACGATGTTCATCGGCGTCGGCGCTAGTAGCTCCAGATCCGCTTCTTTCTCCACAAGGCCGGTCAGGTAGCGCGCCTGCTGAATGTTCTGCTCGATTTGCTGGCCATAACGCTCCACCCCCTCGGTCTTCAGTCCCATCCAGGCGCGCAAGGCCTTGAAGGAGCGCGAGAGCTGTACACCGTACTCCGAGAAATTGATCGGACCCGATGCCAGCCCGCGGTCGAAATCTCGAATGTAGGCCGGTATGACGGAAAATGTATCCTTGTGTGACTGTTGCGCCCGAACCAGTGCACAGCCGCAGTCATATTGCACGTACAACCACTTGTGTAGATCGAAAGCAAGCGAGTCGGTACGCTCTAGTCCGTCGACCAGCGGGGCTGACGAGGCAGACAGCTTCGCGAGGGCCCCGAAAGCGGCGTCCGCATGCACCCACATGTCCTCCTGCAGCGCAAGATCGACCAGTACGTCGATCGGATCGACTGCGCCCGTATTCACCGTGCCGACATTGATGATGAGACAGGCGGGCAAGTGACCCGCGGCGCGATCTCTGGCGATTGCGTCGTGAAGTTCGTCTATATCGATGGTGAAATCATCGCGAACAGGAACGATTCGCAGAGACTGCGAACCGAGTCCGATCAGTTCCACTGCCTTGCGCACGGAGGAATGCGTCTCCGATGACGCGTAATAAATCAGGCGTGGATGATGCTCGATGTCCACACCGCGGTCGCGAACCTCGTAAGACGCCCTGTGAGTCCGGGCGACTGCCAGGCCGACGAGGTTGGCCATCGAGCCGCCGCTGACCAGCAGGCCGCTGGCATCCGCCGGATAACCGAGTATGGATTTCAGCCAGCCCAACAGCTGCAGCTCGACATGGGTCGAGGCAACCTCGTCGAAACCGAGTCCGCCCGCGTTCATCGCCGATATCACCAGGTCGGCCAGCAACTGGTTCGGTGTCCCGGTGCCGCCCACCCAACTCCAGAAGCGCGGATGAATGTTGCCGGTGGGATAGGGCAGGATGTGCTCGCGTACCTGGTCATAAACCTGCTCGCGCGGCGACGGACTTAGCGGCACGGGATCGCTGAACAGGTCTTTCGCTGCTTGCGGCAATGGCCGCCAGACAGGACGGTCCCGTATGGTTTTCAGGTACTCGATGACATCGTCGAAGGCCAGATGGCCCAGGCCCCGAAGTGCCTCCCAGTCATCGGGATCCAGCGATTTTTCCGGGAATCCGGTCTGCATGCCGGCAGGCTCTGCACTCATGTCGCTACCTCATCGCCACGATTTGTCCGCATGAAAACGAACAGTATCCAGCCAGGCAAACGGCTGACAATACACAGTTCAGGCCTCCCGGCTGTTAAACACCTGGACAGCGTACGATCGCCTCTTGACGGTATAGTTGCGGACACACATCAATCAGACCAATCGGAGACGCCCGTGTCCTTGCCAGCACGTACATTCAGAGTAGTTACCGCCATCTGCATTGCGATCACGCCGTCCGCCCTTACTGCCCAGGAAAGGTTCGATGTGGCGCTGGTGATCGATGGCTCCCCCGATCGACTCGAGCAACGAAATCAGCGATACGTCGACGAACTCCTCGCGCTTACCGGTAGTGAATTCGATGTTCGCATCCGTCAATTCTCCGGTGAGTGGAGCGTCGTCGGTATCGGCGATGCGCTGGACCAGGCGTACGCCGATCCGGACATCGACATGGTGTTGGTAACGGGCTTCACAGGCAACCAGGTTGCTGCAGGACGCAGTGATTTTCCGAAACCGACGTTTCTGCCTGTCATGCTGGACGTCGGCGTTCTTGCGTCACCGGCCGTGGACGGAAAATCGGGCATTAGGAATCTCAATTACCTGACGTTGTATGCTGATTTCGGTGAAGACCTGGACACGATGAGCAGCCTGGTCAGCTTCAACAGCCTCGCTTTGCTGATGGGAGAGCAACTCTCATCGGTTATCCCGAACCTGCGGGACCAGGCGAACGCGATTGGCGCCGAGCGGGGCATAGAGCTGACGCTCGTAGCACACGACGGTGTCGACCACAATCTGATGGCCCGGGTGCCGCCCGAAACGGATGCAATCTTCATCAGCGGCCTGCCGAGGATGCCGCAAGCCGAGTTCGACAAGCTTGTCTCGGCGATCAATTCCGCCGGAATTCCCAGTTATACGTTTGTCGGCGTCCAGGATGTTCAACGCGGAGTCCTCGTGACGAATTCGGCACGCAGCAATCTGCCCAAGGTTGCGCGACTGAATGCGTTGAACATGCAGGCGGTGATGATTGGCGAGCGCACCGAGGATCAACCGATCACGTTTGCCGACAAAAAACAACTCACGATCAACATGGCGACGGCGCGGCAGATTCGCTTGTCCCCGAGTTTTGAAGTTCTGGGTCCTGCCACGCTGCTGAACCGGGAAGTCGCACCTACGGGCAGAATGTTGGGACTCGCTGAGATAGCTCACGAAGCGATTGCACAAAACCGGGACCTGCTTGCCGAGGGATATGGCGTACAGGCAAGCGCCGAGGAGATCGCCCGGGCACGTTCGAATCTGATGCCGCAGCTGAACGCCGGTGCCGCTTATACTTCTCGCAAAGATTCGCCGACTGTGGCGGCGGGTCTGTTTGCCGAGCGGAGCACTGACACTTCTCTCAATCTGAACCAACTTATTTATTCGGATTCAGCCAGCGCCAATATTCGAATCCAGAAGAACCTGCAAATCGCACGCGAGCAGAGTCTGCGCCAGTTTCGGCTGGACATCATCCGGGCGGCGGCTTCGGCCTACTACAACGTCCTAGGGGCACGATCGCAGCTGACAGTGCAGGACAACAACCTGCATGTCAGTCAATCCAACCTCGATCTGGCGAAGGACCGACAGCGTCTCGGGACTTCGACGATGGCTGACGTTTATAGATGGCAGGCAGAAGTCGCACGCGCCCAGATCCTCGTAATGGATGCCCGCGCAAGTGTCGATCAGTCATGGGATTCGCTGAACCGGCTGTTGCACAGACGACAGGGCCAGCCTATCGCACTGCGTCCTGCAAAGTTCGAAGACCCGTTCCTGTTCACGCAACAGGAAATGGATGATCTGATCAACAGCCCTGCCGATTATGATCGGTTCACCCGCTTCCTGATCGATCGCGGATTGCGGCAGGCCCCCGAGCTCCTGCAACTCGAAGCGCAGATCGAGGCGAAGCGCCGTGAGGTATCGAGCCAGCGGCGTGCATACTGGCTGCCGGAGTTCAGTCTGCAGGGCACGTACCGCACAAACGTTTCACAATCGGGTACCGGCGCCGGCCCGATCGCCGGCGAGGATTCGAGTGACTGGAACGTCGGCGTGCAGGCCACGTTTCCGCTGTCTACAGGCGGCATCCGACGCGCCAACCTGTCGCGGGCGAATCTGGAGCTTATGCAATTGCAGGCGCTGCGCTCATCGATCGCCGAACGCATCGAGGAGGAGATACGCCGTCAGATGCACCTCGCCCAGGCCGCCTATGCCCGAATCGGGCTTTCCCGTGCGGCCGCAGAAGCGTCGGGGAAGAACTTCGACCTCGTCGCCGATGCCTACGCACGAGGCACCGTATCGGTCATCGACTTGCTGGATGCACAGGATGCAAGCCTGTCTGCAAACGCTGCATCCTCCGACTCGCTTTACAATTTCCTAATTACGATAATAGCGGTTCAGCGTGCCGTCGGTGAATTCGACTTTCTCCTGCCAGCCAGTGAGCGCAATGCGGTCGCCAACGAAATAAGAAGGTACCTGTCTAATGGCCAAGACTGACAAGAGCAGAATCAGAGTATTGCTCGTCGCTGTTCCGCTGTTGATGCTGTCTGCGTGCGACCGTGCGGCCGCGCCCGACGAACCGCGGCTTCGGCCGGTACGATTAATGCGTGTCAGTGACGAGAGCGGTGTCCGCGATCGGAGCTTTTCCGGCACATCGAAGTCAATCCGCGAGTCCCGGTTGAGTTTCAAGGTTTCCGGTACGGTTACGGAAGCCCCCGTGCAGATCGGCCAACGCCTCGAAGCCGGCGATCTGATTGCCCGTCTGGACGCAGCCAGTTTTTCCCTGCAGGTTCAGCAGGCCCAGGCAAGCCTTGTCGAAGCGCAGGCGAATGAGCGAAATGCATCTTTGAACTACGACCGTACGAGGGGCCTCTACGCAAACAACAATGCGTCATTGAACGATCTCGACGCGGCCAGGGCACAGTCGGAATCCGCGAAGGCACAGGTCAGATCGGCAACAAAAGCGCTCGAAATTGCGAGGCTCAACGAGTCATACACGCAGTTGAGGGCGGATACGGAGTGTTCGATCGCATCGATCGATGTGGAAGTAAATGAGAATGTGACCGCCGGTCAGCAGGTAGCCGTTGTCAGCTGTGGTGATGAATACGAAGTCGTGATCGACGTTCCGGAAAGCCTGATTGCCTCGATCGATGCATACACGCCCGTGCATATCTCTTTCGGTGCTATTCCGGATGTCGATTTCACCGGCGAAGTGACCGAGGTGGCGGTTGCAGCGGTCGGCAGCGCGGCGGCATTTCCGGTCGTCGTGAAAATCGTCGAGGCGCATGAATCGCTGCGTTCCGGCCTGGCGGCAGATGTCGTATTCGAATTCGATACGATGGTCGCCAGCGGAAGCGTCGTGTTACCGGTGGCCGCCGTTATCAGGGATCCGGATGGCACATTCGTCTTTGTAGCGGATCCCACCGAAGTGCCGGGACAGGCGATCGTCAGCCGCAGACCGGTAACGCTCGGCGAGCTGACGCAGTCCGGCATCGAGGTGCTCGACGGGTTGCTGGCCGGCGATCGGGTCGTGACGGCGGGCCTGTCGGTGATTCGCGACGGCCAGCGCGTCCTGATCCCCTGATGCAATGGATTTAACGCGGGCGGCAATCGACAAGAACCGGATCACGATTACGGTGGTGGTGTTGATGATCATCGCCGGAATATTCGCGTTTCGGTCCATCCCGAAGGCACAGGATCCCGGATTTACGATTCGCACGGCTGTCATCACGACCCGCTTCCCGGGCGCCAGTCCTGAACGGGTGGAAAACCTCGTCACCGACAAGATCGAGAAGAAGGCACAGGAAATGCCCGAGATCGACAACATCATCAGCGAGTCGAGGACGGGGATCTCGATCGTCTACGTCAACTTCAAGGAAAGCTACAAGATCATGCGACCGATTTTCGACGACCTGCGTCGAAAGATCGACACGATCGTATCGGATTTGCCGCAAGGGTGTTTTCCACCGGAGATCAACGACGAATTCGGCGACGTCTTCGGCGTGGTGTACACACTGATCGGCGACGGCTTCACCTACGCCGAGCTCAAGGCCGTCGCCGATGAATTGCGCGATGTGCTCTTGAAGGAGCCCGATATTGCGAAGGTAGATATACACGGCGCCCAGCAGGAAGTCATTTTTGTCGAGTACAATAACGCGAGGTTGTCGGAACTCGGCCTCTCGCCGCAGCAACTGTCCGCGTCACTGGCCGCCGTGAACATCGTCTCGTCCGGCGGCAATATCATCAGCGGCCGGGAACGAATCACACTGGAACCGACCGGCAACTACGAGACCATCGAAGACCTGAGGCGCAGCGTCATCGAGCTGCCGGGTGGGGCGCTGGTGTACCTCGAAGACATCGTCGACGTCTATCGCGGCTATACCGACCCGCCGAAAAGCATTGCCAGGGTTAACGGGCACCCGACGCTGGCCCTGGCCGTATCCATGCGGGAGGGTGGCGACATCCTGAAGCTGGGGGACCGGCTCAGAATCCTGATGCCGGAGTTGATCGCTCGATATCCCTGGGGGATGCAGCTGGACACGGTCTGGTACCAGGCCGACTTGGTTGCGGACAATGTTAATAGCTTTTCTAGAAGCCTCTTACAAGCTATTGTAATTGTTATCGTTGTAATGGTTGCTTTCATGGGCGTGCGGACCGGCCTGGTGGTCGGCGCGCTGGTCCCGATCACCATGATTTCGACCTTTTTCGCGATGCAGGTGTTCGCTATCACGGTGAATCAGATCTCGCTGACAGCCCTGATCATCTCGCTCGGCCTGCTGGTCGATAACGCGATCGTCATGGTCGAGTCGATTCTCGTCAAGCGGGAGCAGGGCGTAGGCCCGGTGGATGCGGCAGTCGAGGCGGGAAGCGAGCTGAAGACGCCGCTGCTGATCTCGTCACTGACAACGGCGGCGGCGTTCATGCCCATCGCCATGGCCAATTCGGCCGTTGGTGAGTACACATCGGACATTTTCTATGTCGTCGGATTGGCACTGCTGATCTCCTGGGTGCTCGCGATGACATTCATCCCGATGCTGACAACGGTTGCGTTGCATTGCAGCCCGGAACAGGTACCGGCTGGTCAGTCGTTCGACGGACGCGGGTACAGCATGTACCGCACGCTCCTGACCGTTTCATTGCGGTGCCCTTATCGGTTCATCGGTGTCATTGTCCTGGCATTCGCCACGGCAATCGTCGGCATGGGCTTCGTCAGGCAGGAATTCATCGCACCATCGGAGGACCCGGTGTTTACCGCCAAGCTGGAGATGCCGCTCGGTACGTCGATCGAAAGCAGTCAACAGGTAATCGACGATATCGACCGCTTCGTTCGCGATACCTACTACGCGCCGGCCTCCGGTGATCCGGCAATACGCAACTGGCTCACGTTCATCGGTGAGGGAGGGCCACGGTTCAAGCTAAGCCTGAATCCGCCTAATCCGAATCCTGCCAATACGTTTCTGATTGCCAACACCACCTCGGGCGACAGGGTCGACGAGGTCATCGCCGGCATCGAGGCATACGTTCGCGAGCAACACCCGGATCTTGCCGCGCAGGTCAAGCGGCTCGAGAACGGGCCGCCTGTCGACTACCCCATAATCGTCCGGTTATCAGGCCACGATATCGACACGCTTTACTCGATGGCCGATCAGGTGACGGCTTTTCTCTATAAGAACCCGGCCGTATCCGACGTCAAGAACACCTGGGGGCTGCAAACCAAAAAGTTGCTGGTCCGGGTGAACCAGGAACTCGCCAGACGCTCGGGCGTAACCAGCGAGGACGTCGCATACTCGCTCAAGGCGGGATTGACCGGCATCGATCTGACACAATATCGCGAGGGCGACGAACTGATACCCGTCACACTGCGCACGATCGCCGCCGATCGTCAGGACTTCAGCAAGCTCGACGGACTCAGCGTCTATTCTCAGGCCACCGGCCGCCATGTGCCGCTCAAGCAGGTGGCCGATGTCGAGTTGACGTTCGAACCGGGCGTGATCGAGCGTCGTGACCGGGAACGCACCCTGTCTTTGAATGTTCAGCTCGCCTCGGGCGCCACCGCGGCCGAAGTCGTCAAGACGCTGGTGCCCTGGCTCGAACAGGCTCAGGTCGACTGGCCGGCCGGGCACAGGTTCGCGATCGGCGGCGAAACGGAAGAGTCCGGTGACGCAAATGCATCGATTGCCGCAGAACTGCCGATGGCAGGGATGATCATACTTTTGCTGCTGGTCGGTCAGTTCAACTCACTCCGCCGGCCGGTCATTATTCTGATGACCATACCGCTGGGCCTGATCGGGGTGACCTTCGGCCTGCTGGTGGCAAACTCCTCGTTCGGGTTTTTTACCATACTCGGACTGATTTCCCTGTCCGGCATCATCATCAACAACGCGATCGTGTTGCTGGACCGCATCGCCATCGAGATCTCCGAATTCCATCGCAAACCCGCAGAAGCGATCGTCGAAGCGGCACAGCGGCGTCTGAGGCCGATCCTGCTGACGACGGCAACGACGGTCCTCGGCATGATGCCGCTTCTCTGGGGCGGTACCGCCATGTTCGTCCCCATGGCGATCACCATCATGTTCGGGCTGGCGTTCGCGACGGCCCTGACCCTGCTGGTCGTGCCGGTCCTTTATTCGCTCATGTTTCGGGTTTCCTTCGAGCCGGCCCGGATCCCACATGATTCGACATAACGCCAGCGGTCTCTTGACGTTTCGGATGGATGATATCATAATGATATCTAATTGATACCAACCGGGAGCCGATGATGATCAGAGAAGGAGTCAGGAAGGTAACGTCAGGTTACCCGATGATCGCGTTGCTGCTGGTGCTGCAGGTCCTGACCGGCTACGCGTTTTTTGTCGCTATCCGGGCGCAATCCGTGTGGGGCTCGATCGGTGCGGTGCTCGCTATCCTGTTCGTGCTGTTTCTCTGGGCAGGCCTGTTCATGGTGAACCCGAACGAAGCCAAGGTGATGCAGCTGTTCGGCAAGTATGTCGGCACGGTGCGCGAACCGGGCCTGCGCTGGGCGAATCCCCTGTATTGGAAAACCAAGATCTCGACCCGCGTTCGGAACTTCGAGAGCGGCAGGCTCAAGGTCAACGATTCACGCGGCAGTCCGATCGAGATTGCCGCGGTAGTCGTGTGGAAGGTGTTCGATACGGCCGAAGCCGTGTTCGAGGTCGACGATTACGAGGAGTTCGTGCATATACAGAGCGAGTCGGCGCTGAGAAACCTGTCGACGACGTATCCCTACGAGCCGCATAAAGGTGAGGCGATTTCATTACGAAGTCATCCCGCCGATATCGCGAACGCGTTGCGGGAGGAGATCCAGGAGCGGCTGGAGGAGGCGGGCGTCAGCGTCATCGAGGCCCGAATCAGTCACCTCGCCTACGCGCCGGAGATCGCCCACGCGATGCTCAGGAGACAACAGGCCTCGGCCATTATTGCAGCCCGCAGCCAGATAGTCTCCGGTGCCGTGAGCATGGTGCGGATGGCGCTCGACAAGCTGAGTGAGGAGAAGGTTGTCGATCTGGACGAGGAACGCAAAGCCGCGATGATCAGCAACCTGCTGGTCGTCTTGTGCAGCGAGGACAGCACGCAACCGGTGGTCAACACGGGATCGCTCTATACCTGAGCGAAAGGGGTTTCGGGGTCCGGGCGATGAGTACACGCAAGGCGTTCGCGCTTCGTGTCGATGAACAAACACTCGCTGCCATGCACCGACGGGCGAATGACGATCTGCGCAGT
>JBHIDG010000050.1:0-12912 GCA_046760025.1 Woeseia sp.
CGTTACGACGTTGGCGCCGGTCGCAGGATCGTGAAACGTAGTGTACACGACGCCCGTCGATCGTCAGTGCGAATGTTCCCTGCACCTCGTCACAGGCACGCACACAGCGCGAGCACACGATGCACTTGCTCGGGTCGAAGGAGAAATAGGGGTTGCTGGCGTCGATGGCGGCATCGAGGTGATTCGTGCCTTCCATCCCGTAGCGCACCTCGCGCAGGCCCACCGCCCCCGCCATGTCCTGCAATTCACAATCGCCGTTCGCGGAGCAGGTCAGGCAATCGAGCGGGTGATCGGAAATATAGAGCTCCATCACGTTACGACGCAGGCGCGCGACCCGATCCGTCTGGGTGCGAATCTTCATGCCGGGCTCGACCCGTGTGGTGCAGGACGCCGGGTACCCGTTGCGGCCTTCGACCTCGACAACGCAGAGACGACAGGAGCCGAACGGCTTCAGACTGTCGGTTGCACATAATCTGGGAATTTCCACGCCGTGTTCACGGGCGGCGCGCAGTATCGTGGTGCCGGCCCTGACCCTGGCCGGCAGGCCGTCGATCTCGACGTCGACGGTCTCATCCAACGGACTCTCGGGCGTGCCGTAGTCTAGGTCTTTGATTGAACTCAACTCTCTGCTCCTGGAGGACGGCCGAAGTCCTCGGGGAAGTATTTTACCGCGCTTCGGACCGGGAACGGCGTCATGCCCCCCATGGCGCACAGCGATCCGTCGACCATTGTGTCGCATAAATCGTGCAGCAGCTCGAGGTTTCCGTCACGGTTCTCGTTGGCGACGATCCGGTCGATGACTTCCGTGCCCCGCACTGACCCGATGCGGCACGGCGTGCATTTACCGCAGGACTCGATTGCGCAGAACTCCATCGCGAACCGTGCCTGGGCGGCCATGTCGACGCCGTCATCGAAGACCACTACGCCACCATGACCGATCATGCCGCCAAGCTCGACGAATGCCTCGTAATCGAGCGGCGTATCGAGCAGGCCCTCTGGGAAATAGGCCCCTAGCGGACCGCCGACCTGGACCGCCCGGATGCTGCGGCCCGATGCCGTGCCGCCCCCGAAGTCCTCGATGAGTTCGCGCAGCGTCAGGCCGAAGGCCTTTTCAACCAGGCCGCCGTGCCTGATGTTGCCGGCAAGCTGAAACGCGAGCGTACCCCTGGAACGATCGACACCGAAAGCAGCGTAGTTTTCGCCGCCTTCGATAAGAATATCCGGCACCGTCGCCAGCGTGATTACGTTGTTGACGACGGTCGGTTTGCCGAACAGGCCCTCGATAGCGGGCAGCGGCGGCTTGTACCGGATCACCCCGGCCTTGCCCTCGAGGCTTTCCAGCATCGCCGTCTCCTCGCCGCAGACATACGAGCCTGCACCGATGTGCAGGTCGATCTCGAAGTTAAAACCGCTGTCGGCGATGTTCTCTCCGAGCCAGCCCGAATTCCTGGCCGCCTGCAGTGCGTCGCCGAATACCTGGCGGGTCAACGGGTACTCGGAACGGAGATAGACATAACCACGATCGGCGCCGACCGTGAGACCCGCAATCATCATGCCTTCGATCAGGCAGAGGGGATCCCCCTCCATCAGCATGCGGTCGGAAAAGGTTCCGCTGTCGCCTTCGTCGGCGTTGCAGGCGATGTATTTCTGGTCGGAGCCAGCGTCGGTGACGGTCTGCCATTTGATGCCGGTCGGAAAACCGGCCCCGCCGCGGCCCCGTAGACCGGACTTCTTCAGCTCTTCGATCGTGCCGGCGGCACCCATTCCTGCCGCTGCCATGAAGCCCTCGAAGCCTCCGTTTGCGCGGTAATCCTCTATCGACAACGGATCAGTCAGCCCGCATCGCCGGAACGTCCAGCGGTCCTGGTTCTTGAGGTATGGAATCTCGGAAGTCCTGCCGAGCTTCAGCGCGTGGTCGCCACCGGTAAGGAAGGCCGCCTCGAACAGGTCGCCGATGTCGTCGACCGACACGGGCCCGTAGGCAACGCGCTCGCCGTCGATTTCTACTTCGACCAGCGGTTCGAGCCAGCATATGCCCCTGGAGCCGTTTCGGATCAGCCCGATATCGAGATTGCTCTCGGCAGCGGTCGACAGGATTCTATCGGCGACGTCATCGGCGCCGAGCGATACGGCCGATGTTTCTCGCGGGACAAAAACCCTCGGTCTCTCGGCCATCGTGTTCAGCCCCCCAACGCCGCGATCAGATCGTCAAATCGTTTCGCATCGACGCGGCCGTACACACGGTCATCGATCATAATCGCCGGAGAGCAGGCGCAGTTTCCGAGGCAGTAAACGGGTTCGAGAGATATTTCGCCGTCGTCGCCGGTCGCATGAAGCTTGACACCCAAGGACTTTTCGGCGTGCGCCGTCAGGGCGTTACTGCCCATTGCCTGGCATGACTCGGCCTGACAAATTCTTATCATTCGTTTGCCGGCAGGCGTCGTGCGATGATCGTGATAGAAACTCACTACGCCGTGCACCTCGGCGCGCGACAGGTTTAGCTCATTCGCAATAAAGCGAATCGCCTCTTCGCTGATGTAGGAAAACTGGTCAACGAATTCGTTCAGTATCTGCACGAGCATCTCCGGTGCCGCGCCGACCTCCTCGATTATTCCGTTCGCAGCGCCTTTATCGAATGTGGTTTTCATGCCTGTCAGATCACTCTTTGCTCGCCTGAGTAGATATTGAAATTTCCTTCTCGCAAGAAGCCGATGAGCGTCATATCGAATTCCTGTGCGAGTCGCACTGCGAGGCTCGATGGTGCGCTCACCGCAGCCAGCAGCGGGATGCCTGCGACCAGTGCCTTCTGCATCAGCTCGAAGCTTGCCCTGCCGGATACGATCAGGCCCAGGTCATTCGCCGGCAGCATGTCACTCATCAGCAGCGTGCCGACTATCTTGTCGACCGCGTTATGTCGCCCCACATCTTCCTTGACGAACAGGATTTGACCGTCCGCATCGAATACAGCCGCCGCGTGCAGGCCCCCGGTCTTCGTGAATACCTGCTGTTTCGCGATGAGCTTATCAGGCAATTTCACGATGACTTTGCGGCGAAACGTCACCGTGTTGTCTGCCAGCGACTTCTGTCCTGTTACGCGCAATGCATCGAGTGAAGCCTTGCCACACACCCCGCAACTCGACGTCGTGTAAAAATGTCTCTTCAATCGATCGAGATCGACCTCGATGCCTGGTTTGAGATCTACCCGAATAATATTTCTGAGACCGCTCTCAGGTGCCGGGGCACCGCAGTGTTCGACAGACGCTACCTGATGACCGACCTGAATAATCCCCTCCGTAAACAGAAAGCCAGCGGCGAGTTCGGCGTCGTCGCCCGGCGTGCGCATCGTTATGGACACACTCTTGGCGGCAGCGCCACCGGCAGACGGGCAGGTAAGCTGAATCTCGAGTGGTTCCTCGACTGCGACGGTGTCCTCCTTTGAAACGCGTCCATCGCCTGAGACCTTGCTTACATCGATGGCGAGGCTGGAGCCGGACATACTGAGTACCGCTTCGTAACCGGGTCATCCAGTATATATCAGCGAAAAACGGGGACGGACCCGTTGGGGACGAACCCCGAGGGGTCCGTCCCCATTTCCGGTGAGCTTGCGATGAGCTCGCGCCGCCAGTCGGCAGCGGCAGTGTTTGTTTCGGTGATGGCGAGGCGAATGTCGGCGAGTGCTGCGTCGCCGTTCAATCGCAGCTGGCCATCTGAGACAAACAGGCCGAGCCGTTCGAGCAGGGGGCGAACGTCCGGAAAACCGGCCGTATCCGCCTGGCGACGGTAAAGCAGGACGAAGACGGGGCGGTCTGTGAGGGAATCCATTTTTTCGAAGAGTTCCTGTCCCGACCAGACGCGATCCGAGGGTAAACAACATTCCCGGAGTCTGCCGAGAACGGCGTCGAGCGATTCTTGTCCGCCGGACCGCTCACGAAGCCTGACATCGGCCATCAACGCGAGCGCAGCACCGCTCCAGTAGACCTTCATCAGACCGCTCCAGATGCCCCCGGCTGCGGCCTCGTTCGGCGATAGCTCCGGTCGCGATTGTCGGCCTTGCTCGAAGCCTTCGTAAAGTTTTCGCCAGGCAGTCAGATCGTCATAAGCGCCCGAGCGGGCCAGCAACACGTTCTGGTAGTATTGCGCGAATCCCTCCGCTACCCATTTCTGCCGATTGCGCAGGTAAGGCAGCATCAGATGGCTGAACTCGTGCGTCGCTGTCCAGTCCTCGAGCAACGCCTGGATCGGCCGGCTCTGATCGACGAATAACTCCACGCTCTCACCGCCGTCCCGGATGACACGGCCATACGGCACTGCTGATTGATTCCTGTTTCTGCTGTGGCCGACCGGTACGATGACGACATGTGGTGACGGGTTCGGAAACCGGCCGTATGCCAGGCTGACATCGGTTGCCGTCGCACGGATCCAATTGATGATGGCCTGGGTGTCCATTGCGCCACGGGCTTTCAACAGACTCACGCGCAGCATCGCGCCGGGCACGCCGATTTCCCGGTAGTCGAAATTGCCGAACGCCGCAGGCGCGTTCGCACTCTCCGGAGATCTGAGCAGCCTGTATTCCTGCCGGTCGGAACTGATCAACTGCCAGCGCACGCTTACCCTTACGTCTTGGGGCAACTGAAACCTGAGCCGCAGCTCGGTGCTGTCGTTCAGCTCGGGACGCCATAGCCAGAGGCTGGGCGAAACGATCACGTTCCGCGGCAGCAGATACCGGTTCTGTCGTTGCTGACGAGCAGCCCGCTTTAGGTCCACCGTGTAGTTGATGCAACCAACACCGCCCGGCGGCAGTAACATACGCCGGTTCTGCAGTCTGATCTGCTCGGCGCTGTCGCAGTCACGCGCATCGATCAACAGCTTCCCGGCATGGCGGGACCGGGCGGTGACCAGGTCCACGTTCGGACTGAAGCGGGCCTGGACCGCGAGCCTGCTCATGGCGTAATCGATGCTGACCGTGTAGACATGTGAGCCGGATGCTGCGGCGTCGGGCGCGGCGCCGGCGAGCAGGATCAGCGCCGCATGCAGAATCCACGGGTACCGCTTCAGCCGATTTGCATGGTAGTCATGTTGCATATGTGATCTCACGCGATAATGGCGAATTGCTGTAACGATTCGGGGGCCCGTCTGTGCGGCCGATCACCTTGCCGGGGCCTGCCGTCTGCGTTGGACGCAGGGATACTCCGATAAGACGGTGTCTGGCTACGTCGGCTGAAATGCGCCGCGGCAAATCTGTTTGTATTAAGATTGATCATCCCGGGACAGGTTCCGGGCCATGGTCATGCAAGAATAAAGGAGATTCCCTTGAGCAAAATTGCAAGGCGTCAGTTCATTCAACTGTCGGCCGTCGCCGCAGCCGGCTGCCTGGTTCGCCCGGGCTCGGAGGCGCGCGCGGACGATCTGCCGAGGTTGGAAGAAAGCGATCCGATGGCACAGGCAATGAAGTATACGCACGATTCGAGCACTGTCGATCCTGCCTCCAGAGTTAATCCCGCGCCGGACCAGGTATGTGCAAATTGTGCACTCATTCAGGGCGACGAAGGGGCGGAATGGCGACCCTGCCAGATATTTCCCGGCAAGCTCGTGAACAACAAAGGCTGGTGTTCGGTCTGGGCGCCGAAACCCTGATCCGATTGTTAGCTCTGCCGCCGAATCCGTGTCCGTAGACTGGTGCGACTACGAGCGGGTGCATGCGGATCGCCGCAACCTGATCATCCATCTGCTGGCGGTTCCGCTGTTTGACATTGCGTTTCCGGCTGCCGTGATTGTGCTTGTGCAGCGAGCGTGGCTTTTGTCCGCCGTGTCCATCCTGGTCGCCATTGCCACGATTATCGCGCAGGGACTCGGACACTCGAAGGAACGGGTCGAGCCGCGGCCTTTCACCGGACCGCTTGACTTTCTGAAACGCTGGTTCTCGGAGCAGTATTTCAAGTTTCCGGCATTCGTTCTGACGGGACGCTGGTGGGGCCAGTACGAGTCTGGCTGATGTCCGGGCCCGATATTCAGCACTTCTACGATGAGCCGACCGGCTCGCTCTCGTATATCGTCAGCGATCCCGATACTAGGTATGCCGCCGCGATCGACCCGGTTCTGGGCTTCTTCCCCGCGTCCGGGAGAATCGACGAGACGCCCGCCCGTGCAATAGCGCAGTACATCCGGACGAACGATCTGTCGCTCGAGTGGATTCTGGAAACTCACGCACATGCGGATCATCTGACGGCGGCGCAGTATCTGAAGTCTGACCTGGGCGGACAGGTCGGAATCGGTACGGGAATCTGCGCGGTGCAACGACACTTCGCAGAAGTTTTCAATTTGCCGGCATCGTTCGAAGCAGACGGGAGGCAGTTCGACAGACTGTTCGCCGGCGACGACACGTTCACGATCGGCAGTCTCGAATGCCGGGTGCTCGATACGCCGGGCCATACCAACGACAGTGTCTCGTACCTGATCAAGGACGCGGCGTTCGTGGGCGACAGCCTGTTCATGTGCGACTATGGTACGGCACGATGTGACTTTCCGGGCGGCGATGCGGGACAGTTGTATGAATCGATCCAGACACTTTTTACGCTTCCCGGCGACACCCGTCTGTTTATGTGCCACGACTACTGCCCGGACGGGCGGGAACTGCGATTCGAATGCACGGTCGCGGAACAGAAACGAAAAAACGTGCACGTGGGCAACGACGCTTCGAAAGACGACTTTATCCGACTGCGTGAAGGAAGAGACGCGACGCTTGACCTGCCGAACCTGATCCTGCCGTCGATACAGGTCAATATCCGAGCGGGACGTCTGCCGGATCCGGAAGACAACCAGGTCTCTTATATCAAGATCCCGGTGGATTTATTCTGAGCTATGTTCGAAACGCTGACAACAATGCCACCCGACGCCATCCTCACGCTGATCGGGGAGCACAGGAACGATCCTCGCGACTTCAAGATCGACCTGGGCGTGGGTGTTTATCGGGACGCGAACGGACTGACGCCGATACTGAATGCGGTCAAGAAAGCAGAGCAATATCTCGTCGATACACAGCAGACCAAGGCCTATCTGGGATCCGGCGGCAACCCTGAATTCAACGCAGCGATACAGTCACTCACATTCGGCGACGCGGCCGTGGCCGACGAGCGCATTACCACCCTGCAGACACCGGGCGGCTCGGGCTCCCTGAGGGTCGCGGCGGGGCTGATCCTGAGGGCGAAGGCCGGCGTCTCCGTCTGGACAAGCGACCCCACCTGGGCAAATCATTTTCCATTGCTCGGCGGTGCCGGCCTGGAACTGAAGTCCTACCCGTACTACGACGCGGAGAACAAGAACATCCGTTTCGATGAGATGCTCGAGACACTCGATGAAGTGCCTGACGGCGAAATCGTCCTGCTGCACGGCTGCTGCCACAACCCGACCGGCATGGACCTGACCAGGGATCAGTGGCAAACCGTGACCGGTCTCATCGTCGAAAGAAAATTGCTGCCTTACATCGACATTGCCTACCAGGGCTTTGCAGACGGCCTCGAAGAAGACTCCTTTCCGGTGCGACTGATGTACGGCCGCGTCCCCGAGATGCTTGTGTCGAGTTCCTGCTCGAAGAACTTCGGACTGTATCGTGACCGGGTCGGCTCCCTTTCTATCGTCGCCAGGGACGGTGCGGCCAGCGCAATCCTCAGGAGCCAGGCTCTGAACATCGTCAGAACGTTGTACTCGATGCCGCCCGATCATGGCGGCGTCGTCGTGAGCCATATACTGAACAATGCAGAACTTCGGGACGAGTGGCTCGTGGAGCTCGACGGCATGCGCGCGCGGCTGAAAGGAGTACGCGCCTTACTCGCCAGCGCACTCAGGGACAAGGCGCCCGGTCACGACTTCTCGCACATCGAACGGGCAAACGGGATGTTTTCCTTCCTCGGGATATCTCCCGAGCAGGTCGATCGGCTCAAGAGCGAGTTTGCCGTCTATATAGTGAACTCGAGCCGCATCAACGTCGCTGGCATCACGAAGGACAACGTCGAGCACCTCGCTAGTTCGATTGCTGCCGTCCTTTGACGAATGCGAGCACGCGAACGCCGATAGCCGACATAACCAGCACGGCAGCAGCCAGGTAGGTAAGGTTACCGGGATCTCCGATGACTTTGGGCAGTAGTACCGCCGCGAAAATGCCGCCGTTCCAGTAGAGACCGGTCTTGTGCAGCCGGCGCCAGGCCGTTGACCCGATTGCAGTGGCCGGCGCGTCAAAGGACGTGATGAGCATTGAAAAGAGCAGCACATACGCTATGCCGCCGAGGACGACGATCTGCGGCGAAGGGTTTGCATCAAGAACGAACGCGACAATCAGCGCCAGGTGCACCGTGTGTGATCCTGCGAACGCGATGCCGTAATAGCGACGGTTCCCGAGCATCGTCTGCGTCAGTGGCGTCGCGAAAAGCTGACGTAGCGGCCTTGCTACGAAAACCAGCAGGTAAAGCATAAATGATGTCAGCGCGGTGACACGCAGCATCAGGACGATGTCTTCCTCGGTGCGGGCACTGTCCTGAATGTACGCGTACACCGGCAGACCAATGACCGATATCGTGACTATGAGCACAGTCCAGTTTCTCTGATTACTCGTCATCAGAAATGCACCCTGCTCGAGGTGTCGATACGGAGTTCGGCCGTCACACCGGCGTTCAACTCGAGGACATAAGACACCGGTTCAGTCGAACTGATCGACTTGAGGGACAGTGGCTCCGTATTGGCCTCGATATTGCTGATCGTGCCGTCTTCCCGAATGAACAGGATGTCCAGAGACAGATAAGTGTTCTTCATCCACATGGAAAGCATGTCAGGGGCCGGATATGTGAAAAGCATGCCGGTGAACGCCGGCAGATGCCGCACGTGCATCAGGCCACGGGTCTGTTGTTCCCGGCTCGTTGCGAGATAGATGTCGAAGCGGTAACAGGCGTCCTGCTGCGCTTCGATGATAATCGTGCTCCTGTCGAACGCATCCGAGAGCTCGTCGTTGGCCCCTGCGGCACCTGGCCAGGCGAGTGCGAGGGCGGCCAGCACGCGGATTCTTGAAGATTTATGCAATGTCAACGGATTTCCATGGTCGATATGAGGGGTCGCGATTGCCCTGCCGCGCTCCATCATGAGCCAAATGTGCCGGCGACCGGTTGGCCTGCCTGCGCATCATAACTACAATGTCACGCCTTTTCGGCCTTCGGAGCCCTGAATGAGCGTAATAGAACAATTCCAACAGCTCGAGGCGCACGCCAGCAGCCTGGTCATCGGCCAGGCCCACCTGATCAACCGGATGCTGATCGCCCTGTTGTGCGACGGGCACCTGCTCGTGGAGGGCGCGCCGGGACTGGCGAAGACCCGCGCCATTAAGGTTCTCGCCGAAAGCATCGAAGGCGATTTTCACCGGCTGCAATTCACGCCCGACCTGCTGCCCGCCGACCTCACCGGTACCGAGATCTACCGGCCGCAGGACGGCAGCTTCGTCTTCCGCAGAGGCCCGCTCTTTCACAACCTCATTCTCGCCGACGAAATCAATCGGGCGCCGGCAAAGGTGCAGTCTGCGCTGCTCGAGGCGATGGAAGAGAGACAGATCACGGTCGGGGAGAAAAGTTACACGCTATCCGACCTGTTCATGGTCATGGCTACCCAGAACCCGATCGAACAGGAAGGCACCTATCCGTTGCCGGAAGCCCAGCTCGACCGTTTTCTTTTGCACGTGCAGGTGGGCTATCCGACAATCGGTGATGAACGCCGTATACTCGTGCTGAACCGTGACGAGGCGAAGGCGGGTGAGCGTGACGCGTTCACACCGGCCGAGCTGCTTGCGGAGTCCTCGGTGATGGAGGCGCGCCAGGCGATCCTGCGCCTGCACTTGGCCTCCGAGCTTGAGCAGTACATCGTCAATATCGTCGTCTCGACGCGTGATCCGGGTACCGTCGACGATTCGCTTGAAGGACGGGTCCAGTATGGCGCAAGCCCCAGGGCCTGCATGGGCATCGACCGTTGCGCGCGAGCGCATGCATGGCTCGCCGGGCGTGACTACGTCGGACCGGAGGATATTCAGAATGTCGCGCCGGACGTGTTGAGGCACCGGCTGGTGTTGAGCTTCGAGGCCGAGGCGGATGGCGTCAGTCCGGATTCCGTCATCGAAAGGATTCTGGACGGCGTCGGCGTGCCATAAAATCCGATAATGATGCGCCATGACAAACTCCAGGCGGATGTATCGCCGGTCACCGTCAGCCAGGCCGAGCTGATTCGACTGAACGGACCAGCACGCATAATCGCCCTGGATGTCCTCAGGGTAAGTTCGCTGCAAACCGGCGCCTATGTCTCGCATTTTCGAGGTCGCGGCATGGAGTTCGATGAATCACGGCCCTACCAGCCCGGCGACGATCCACGCAACATCGACTGGCGGGTGACTGCCCGGAGCACCGAGGCGTATACCAAACTCTTTCGTGAAGAACGTGAACGTCCGGTGCTCGTGGTTGTCGATCTCAGAAGAAACATGCACTTTGCGACACAGGGCTCGTTCAAGTCGGTCCTGGCGGGCCGCGCGGCGGCCCTGGTTTCGTGGGCGGCACACCACCGCGGAGACAGGCTCGGCGGACTGATTTTCGGCGACACCACACACCGGGAGCTGAAGCCGAGGCTCGGCCGGCAGGCCGCCTTGCGATACCTGCATGAGCTCGTTATTCATCCGGACTGGGCAACGGACAGCGATGCGCCGGCGGATGATCTTGAGCAGCCGCTGACCCGGGCGATGGCGGCGCTTCGGCGCGTGGCCAGGCCGGGCAGCCTGGCCGTGATCATCAGCGACTTCGTCGCATTTTCGCGTGCCGCGCAGGCCTATCTCGCCGGTGTCGCGAGGCATAATGCAGTGCTGGCCGTGTTCGCAAGCGATCCCCTGGAACAAGAGTTGCCGCCGCCGGGCCGTTACCGGCTGGTCAGCAAAGATGCAGAGATGGCGATCGACACGTTCGCCCGCGCGGCGCGCAAGGACTACGAGCACGCCTTCGACGAACGCCGGCATGCGCTGGAGAATTTCTGTCAGCGTTACGGCATCCACCTGTTGGCGATGTCGACGGGAGACGACCCGGTGGTTTGCATGCAGGCCGCACTGGGTAAGAGGGCTCACTAGATGAATCCCGAGGACATTCCGCTTCGTGACCTGCACCTGCCCGAGACGATC
The DNA here is from genome assembly GCA_046760025.1 of Woeseia sp. Lineage (GTDB taxonomy): Bacteria > Pseudomonadota > Gammaproteobacteria > Steroidobacterales > Woeseiaceae > JACZWL01. The sequence continues at coordinate 11,186 of JBHIDG010000050.1, forward strand.
GGCTGGTGGCCGCTGGCGCCGGGATGGTGGGTCCTGTCCGTGCTGCTGCTGATCGGGCTCCTGCTGCTGGCGCGGCGCGCGTTGCGAAAGTACCGACAGAATGGCGCCAGACGCTCGGCACTCGCCCGGCTCGAGGTCCTGCAGGCGGAGTACGAGCATAATCGCGATGTGGTATCGCTGGGCATAAGGCTTTCCGAACTCCTGCGCCGGGCGATGCTCGCCTACGCGCCGCGCGACGAAGTTGCCGGACTGACCGGCCCGGACTGGCTCAAGTGGCTCGACCGCGGCCTGCCCGAGGCAGCTTTTACCCGCGGCCCGGGACGTGACATCGAGAGTCTTCCCTATCGCGGCCCCGGCCTGGACACGAGCAACATCGACATAGACGGGCTGATAAAGGCGATCCGCCAACGGCTCGAGACAGCGCTGCCGGAGGCTCCCTGATGTGGTCGCTCGCCTGGCCGTGGATGCTCCTCGCCCTGCCGCTGCCGGTCCTGATACGGGCAGTCCTGCCAGCCGTGACGGAGTCCGCCGAAGCCGGTCTGAAGGTGCCCAGCCTGGCGGCTTTTGCCGTACTGACGGACCGTACAGAGACGGAGCGGTTCCTGAACTGGCGAGTATGGATTGCGGTCGTTGCCTGGGCGCTGCTGGTCCTCGCGGCGGCGAGGCCGGAGCGCATCGGCGACGAGCTCGACGTGCCGGTTTCGGGACGCAATCTGATGCTTGCGGTCGATCTGTCGGGAAGCATGGATGCCAAGGACTTCGAGCTCGGCAATCGTCGCGTCGACAGGCTGACGGCAACCAAGGCGGTCGCCGGTGACTTCATCGAGCGACGCAAAGGCGACCGGATCGGCCTGATCCTGTTCGGCGAGAGAGCATACCTGCAGGTACCGCTCACGCTGGACCGTGAGACCGTCAGGGTTCTCCTGATGGAGGCGTTTATCGGACTCGCCGGAGAGAAGACCGCGATCGGCGATGCCATTACGCTCGCCGTGAAGCGCATCCATGACCAGGGCGCGGTCGCCGACGAACAGGTCTTGATCCTGCTGACCGACGGCGCGAATACTGCCGGTGAGATCGACCCGGTCAAAGCCGCCGAGCTTGCGCAACAGATCGGACTGCGCGTTTACACGATCGGCATCGGCGCCCAAGAGATGATGATCTCGTCGATTACCGGCGGCATGCGACGCGTCAATCCCTCGGCGGATCTCGACGAGGAAACGCTGACCCGGATCGCCGACCTGACCGGGGGCCGCTACTTCCGGGCGAAGGACACGGCCGCGTTGCAGGATATCTACCGCATCCTGGATGATATGGAGCCTGTCGCCGAACCCGAGGCCGGCTTCAGGCCCGTCAAGTCTCTTTTCTACTGGCCGTTGGCCGGTGCTTTCGTGCTGACGGTCTTCCTGTGTGTCATGAGTCTCACGCAGGGATTCAGGATTTCACGGCTGGCGAAGGTGAACGCCCATGCCGGCTGATTTTCACTGGCTTCGGCCCGAGTGGCTCTGGGCGTTGCCTGCCGTCGCATTGCTTGCGTTCGCACTGGCGAGGCGCGAACTGGCGCCCGGAAGCTGGCAGCGGATCGTGGACCCGGCACTGGCACCGTATGTGCTGTCGCGCTCGGCATCGAAGCGATACAGGTACCGCTGGTGGCTGATGGCGCTCGGCGGCGTCATCGCCGTCGCCGCGTTGGCAGGCCCGAGTTGGAACCGGATCGAGCAGCCGGTATT
>JBHIDG010000051.1:0-12805 GCA_046760025.1 Woeseia sp.
GGTAGCCTCGTATTCCTCGGCAGAGTCCTGGCAGCTCGTCGGCATCCTGCTCGCCGTGGGCCTGGGTCTCTACTGGCTCGAGCAGCTGCGGATAAGGAAACAGCAGGCAGCTTAGGTGCCGGAGCAAACTTTCCGAACTTACTTTACCTGCCGATCATCCGCATAACGCCGGACCAGCTTGCCGATCGCGACGTCCGAGCGATGCAGACGACGACCGATTTCGGCAAGGGTGGCTGCACCTTTGGCAACTGCTTCGCAGGCAATCTCTGCCCGAATCCGTACCAGTCTCCGTTGCCGGCTCGGTCCGCTGATCGACGCCGGTTCCGTATCGTATTTCGCACACACGGAATCAATGATGTCTTCCAGGCTGCAGGGCGGCGAGGGACGGTCGTTGCAGTCGCCGAACTTCTCTAGCATCTTGTTGCCGCCAGCGAGACGCCGATCTTCGTCGCTGCCGATGAGCAATTCGGCAGGGATATCATCAGCATCCGCAGCGGTCACAAAATTGTGGAAGGACTCACGCGCCCGGTGCAGGTTTCTATCAAACATCGATAGAACCCAGTCGGTCACCAGCCAATCGAGAACGCCTCGTCCCAGATAATATCGGTGGCTGCTCCAGTGATAGGCTTCGGGTTCAGTGACCATCCCGGCTTTGACGGGGTTCAGGTGTATGTAACGAACCAGCGCAAGCAGATAGGAATCGTCATAGACCAGAATTGCCCGGTAGCGTCGTTCAAATACGTGTCCGGTTCGTCCCAGGCGCCGATTGATGTAGTAGGCGTAGCGAGAAGCGATCCATTGGATTAGTCGGCCCAGTGGTTCGTCGCTAATCTGGATAGCAAGGTGAATATGGTTGCTCATCCAGCAAAAAGCGTGAATTTTCGCATTCAGACGCGACGTGGCCCGATCTACGAGCTGAATGAGATGAATATGGTCTGTCGCGCAGAAAAAGAGATCCTGGCAGTTATTGCCGCGCAGCATCACATGGTAGATGGCGCCGGGTACGTGTAGCCTGGGCTGTCGTGGCATTCTGGCTTCCCGTGGTGATGACCGTAGCTACACTAGGAATCCGTACCGGCGCCGGCCAGCCCGATAATTTGCCAGTTCACCCCTTTAGTTCAACAAGTTAGGAAAGTTCGCTCCGGCACCGAGCTCAACAAGTTAGGAAAGTTCGCTCCGGCACCGAACTTCAACGGCACCCTCAAACAGAAATTACCTTGCCCGGGTTCAGAATATTCTTCGGATCGAGTGACTTCTTCAGGGTTTTCATCAGTTCGATTTCCGCGGGCGAGCGACTGATCGACAGGAACGGCTTCTTCTCGAGTCCGATGCCGTGTTCAGCGGAAATTGCTCCGGCGAACGGTATCAGCGATTCGTAGACATGTTTCTCGATGACTCTCGCTTGCGTCGTGCGGCAACCGTCGGCGAGAACCGAAATATGGATATTGTTGTCGCCCAGGTGCCCGAAAGCTGCAACGTACGCATCAGGCACGTCGGCGGTAATTCTCTGTGTCACGTCGGCGACATAGGCCCCGACATCGGCGCTCCTCAAACTGACATCGAAGTTGTAAGCCTCGCTGACAAGCCATTCGACCTCCCCTCTGATGGCCCAGATTTCATTGCGCTCCTTGTCCGACTTCGCGATGACGCCGTCGAGCGCGAGTTCGCCGTCGAACAGCGCCGACATCTCTGCCTCGAAGGTTCGGTCGTCCGATTCCGGGCTCGTGCCCATCGTTTCGACGATGACATACAGGGGATAGTCGACCGGTAACGGTGAGTCCGAACGGCCCACCGGCTTTACCGCTTTCCGGTAAAAGCTTCCCCACATCACCTCGAAGCCGCACAGCGTGCCGCCCAGTGAGTCCCTGGACCTGTTCAGGACGCCGATCACGTCCTCGAAACTGTCACAGGCAAGCAGCGCGACGTTGTGGCTCTTGGGTCTGACGCTCAGCCGGAATACGATTCGGGTAATGATGCCGAGCACGCCCTCGGTGCCGATGAAAAGCTGCTTAAGGTCGAAGCCGGAATTGTTTTTTATATAGCGGTTCATCGACGAGATGACCGTGCCGTCGGCCAGCACCGCCTCGAGCCCGAGTACCGAGTCACGCATCATGCCGTAACGGATGACCTTGGTGCCGCCGGCATTGGTGGCGACATTGCCGCCCAGCATACAGTTGGCCCGCGCTCCCATATCGACCGGAAAAAACAGACCCTTCGCGTCGGCCGCTTCCTGCGCCTCACGCATCGTGACACCAGCCTGCACCGTCATCGTGTGGGCCGTCGCATCGAACTCCTCGATTTCGTTCAGTCTCGCCAGCGAAAGGGCAATATCGTCAGGGGTCGTCAGGCAACCCTGCACGAGACCGGTGAGACCGCCGAATGGCACAACGGTCTGATTCTGCTCGTTGCAGAGGCGCAGCACGGCCGCAACCTGTTCGGTCGTGCCCGGACAAACTATGGCCCTGGCATCACATGAATCGTAGGTCTTCCAGGCAAAATCGAAGTCGCGCACGGCGTCGCCAAGAAGCACATTCTTCGTTCCGACGATCTCCTGGATTTCCGAGATGATATCGACCGGATTCTCCCGACGCATTACCCGGTGGGGTTTTTCCAATGCTAGCGGCGATTCTGCGGCAATACCAACGAAAGCACGGGTGCGATATGATTCGCGGCCCTGAAGGAGGTACCAAGCATGCGCGAGTTGCTGCAATTCTACATTGACGGCCAGTGGGTCGATCCCCTTACGCCGAACCCGTTCGATGTCATCAACCCGGCGACCGAGCAAGCATTCGCCCGGATCAGTCTCGGTTCGGCGGAGGATGTAAACCGTGCCGTTGCCGCCGCGGTGAAAGCCGCGGACAGTTATGCCGCGACGACTCGCGAGCAACGCATGGACTTGCTGCAGTCTATTCTCGACGTTTTCGCGAAGCGCGAGGAAGAGGTTGCCAGGGCAATCATGGAAGAGATGGGCGCGCCCTGGGGACTGGCGAAGCATGCACAGGCACCGAGCGGCCCGCAGCACATCCGGGCTGCAATGAAGACGCTCGAGACTTTCGAATTCGAGGAGCGCCACAAGACGACCAACATCGTCAAGGAGCCGATCGGGCCGTGTGCGCTGATCACGCCCTGGAACTGGCCGATGAACCAGGTGGCCGTCAAGGTCGCACCGGCGCTCGCCGCCGGCTGCACGATGGTCCTGAAACCGAGTGAGATGGCGCCGGTCGACGCCATGATATTCGCCGAGATCCTCGATGAGGCAGGCATCCCCGCCGGCGTGTTCAACCTCGTCAACGGCGACGGCCGGACGGTAGGCAGCGCACTGAGCGGCCATCCCGATATCGCGATGGTGTCGTTCACGGGATCGACCCGCGCCGGCGTGGCGGTCGCCCGAAATGCTGCGCCAAGCGTCAAGCGCGTAGCACAGGAACTCGGCGGCAAGTCGGCGAACATCATTCTCGATGATGCCGATCTGCAAAGATCGGTATCCAAGGGCGCGGCAAGCTGCTTCATGAACACCGGCCAGTCCTGCAATGCCCCGACCCGTATGCTCGTGCCAAGCGACAAGCTAGGCGAGGCGACCGCCATCGCCAAAGCGACCGCGGAGGCCACTGCCGTCGGTGATCCCGAGGCAGAAGGCACACAGATGGGCCCGCTGGTCTCCGAGCAGCAATGGAACAAGGTACAGGGACTGATTCAGGCGGGCATTGACGAGGGTGCGACCCTCGTGACCGGCGGCACGGGGCGACCGGAGAGGCTCGAGAAGGGCTATTACGTCAAACCGACCGTCTTTTCCGACGTGACAAATGATATGACCATCGCGCGGGAAGAGATCTTCGGCCCGGTTCTGTCGATCATTCCGTACGACGACGTTGACGACGCGATCCGAATCGCGAACGAGACGCCGTACGGCTTGTCCGGCTACGTGAGTTCGTCCAGCATCGAACGCGCGCGGTTCGTCGCCAGCAGGCTCAAGACCGGTATGGTGCATATCAATGACGCGCCGCTGGATTCGATGGCGCCTTTCGGCGGATACAAGCAGTCCGGCAACGGCCGCGAATGGGGGCCGCACGGCATCGACGAGTTCCTCGAGGTCAAGTCCGTATTCGGTTTCGAGCCGAGGAAGGCCAGCTAACCGGAACCTTCTTTGATGAGTGAGTTTGAAACTTGCGCCCGGAAATCGGGTCGCAAACTTGAGATACGCGATGACGTCGCAATGAAAGGAATGACAAGAATATTTCGGGCATCCGTTATCGCCACGCTCGGAATCACGTTGCTTGGCGCCTGTACCGAGACGCAGTTCGAGCAAGCGACCGGAAAGGGCTCGATCAACGCCTTGAATGCGATGCCTGCGAGTCCGTCCGTGACCTTTTTCATCGAGCAGCGACCGCTTGGCAGCCTGGGCTACAAGAGCGCCCTCGGAGCGCGGCCATTCGACGATCTCAGCTATACGTTCCGGTTCGAATTTACTTTTCCCGGCGACACCGATCCGACCGAGATAGCCTCTCAGTTTGTCGACATGGCCGCCGATACCGACTATACGATCGTAATTGCGGGCCCCGTGACGGCGCCGGTCCTAACGCTGCGGGAACGGCCCGAACGGGTATGGGATGGCACCGAAACCGTATTCGAAGCGACTATCGCTCACCTTTCGCCGAGTCTCGGAAACGTCGATATCTACGTGGCCCCGACAGGCACGGTCCCGGTGTTGGGCGAGGAACGCGCAAAGTTGGGGGTCGACGACTTCGCACCGCCGATTGACCTGGAGGCGGGAAATTACGAAGTCACCATCACGGCCCGGGACGATCCGGCGACGATTCTTTACCGGTCCTTCGACACGGTATTTGCCGCACAGAATCTGTATACCCTGGCGATCTTCGATGCCGACCCGTCAATCACCGGCACCATCAGCGTCCGATCGATTCTCAGCACCGGCAACGGAAATGAATTACCGGACTCAAACTCGCCGCCGACACTTCGAACGGTGCACGCTGCCTTCGGCACGCCAAACATCGACATTTATGACGACCAGAACCTCACCAATCTGATCTTCTCCAATCTGGCGTTCCGTGCCTCGACCGGAGCCCTTGCGGTAACCGACGGCACGTCGACCTACACCTACACGGCCGTTGGAAACCCGGGCGCGATCATCGACGCGCAAGACCAGCTCGTTCCCCGGGGATTGCGGGTCAGTACGTTTTTTGTCGGCGCGGCCGGTGCGAACCTGTCGAGGATCGTGCTCACCGATGCCGTGCGTCCCATCGAAACGCACGCGAAGCTTCGAATCGTGCAGGCGGCGGCGAATATCGACCCGATGGACATATACCTTGTCGACGCCGGTACCGTCATCACCGATATCGGCCCAACGGTTGGCGGCGCGACATTCGGCTTTGTCTCCAATTTCGCCGCACAGGCGGCAGGCATGTACGATTTAGTCTTGACACTGCCGGACGACAAGAACCCGATCGCAATGCCCGTGCAGATCGATCTTGCCACGGGTGATGTCGTCGAGGTGCTGATCCTCGACACCGTCGATCCTATGGCCGCAGACGTCTTGATCACGAATTTCTAGCCTCGAAAACATAAGCGGCCACAACCACGGCGATAACAGCGCCGGCAAGCTCCGAGGCGTCGAAAGCCGGCATGTCTATCGGGCGAATGCCCGAGAAACTGTTCGTAAACGCACGACCGATCGTGACAGCCGGATTGGCAAAGCTCGTGGACGCCGTGAACCAGTACGCCGCCGTGATGTAAAGCCCGACCGCAAGCGCGACCGATTTCGGGCGAAAGCGCACACAGCCGAGGATCGTCAGAACCAGCCCGAATGTGGCAACACCTTCGGAGAACCATTGCGCGGCACCGGTACGCGCGCGAATGGACTCCTGGATGACAGGCGTTTCGAACATGAGGTGCGCCGCCCACACGCCGATGAACGCACCGATTACCTGCACGGCGACATAGAATCCCCCATGCGCCGGTGATATTTCCTTTCTGAGCCCGAATGCCAGCGTGACCGCCGGATTGAAGTGTCCGCCCGACACGGGCCCAAATATAAGGATGATAACGACCAGGATGGCACCGGTCGGGATTGTGTTGCCGAGCAGGGCGAGCGCTACGTCTCCGCCGGCCAGCTGCTCTGCCATGATGCCGGATCCGACGATCGTAGCGAGCAGGAATGCGGTGCCGACCAGTTCGGACACGAGTTTTCGGGGCAGGATGGCGCTTACCGTCACATCATCCGGCCCCGATGTCGTTCAGTGCCGAAATGATCTGTTCATTATTCATCGTGTCGAGCGGCAAACCGACGAACTTACCGATTCGTTTTTCGAGGCGATCATAGGCAGATTCAAAGGCTTGATGCGTCTCGTCAGGGTTACCCGCCGCCGGGTCCGGCATGCCCCAGTGCACGCTGACCGGGCCGCCGATCCAGACCGGGCAGGGCTCGCTCGCAGCCTGGTCACACACCGTGATCACGTAGTCAAAAGCCGGCCCACCGGATGCAGCGAATTCATCCCGGGACTTCGATCTCAGGCCGTCGGTCGGGTGGCCTGCCTCACGCAAACGATCGATTGCGGCGGAATTGACATTTCCCGTGGGACGGCTGCCCGCGCTGTGCGCGACGAATCTTCCTTGACCCAGTGAGTTCAACAAGGCCTCCGCCATGATGCTGCGCGCCGAGTTGCCCGTGCAGAGAAACAGCACCTTGATCGGCGCTTTATTCATCTGAGCTTATGCGCAACACCCTGCGGCTGCCGGGCCCTCGTTTGGTCCCCGGTCCGTGCCGAAGTGTGTAATCTCGCCGTGCGTCACGAAGGTCTCCCAGGCAACATTGTCCGGATCACGCACCCAGGTCTTGCTGGATCTCGCATAACAGCACTCGGCGTCGGGCTGATCGAGAACCGTCTCGCGCGCTTCGCTGAGCCGCGACTGAATGGCCTCGAGCTCCTCCATCGTGTCCGCCTGCAATCCGATATGGTTGACACCACGTGAAGCACCGCTCTGGCTGATCGGAAAATTGATGCGCGGGTCGTCCAACATCCACTTCGCGTAATCGTCTTTAATGACACTCGGCCCGACACCGAACAGCGTGTTGTAAAACTCGGTCGATCGCTCCAGATCGGTGACTGCCACATTGACGTGAAACCGTTTCATATTCGTTGCCTCTCAGTATCAGCGAATGCCCAGCGACTCGGCAACCGGGCGGCAGACTTCTGACCGGCCCTGGCAGCAGTCCTCCATCAGGAAGAGAATGACATGCCGTATCGTTTGGTAATCGGCCCTGTACCTGATGTGCCGGCCCTCGCGCCTGCTGCCGACCAGCTTTGCCTGTGACAGGATCTTCAGGTGAGCCGACATCGTGTTCTGCCGCGAATCCAGGTCCTCCGCGATCTGGCCCGCCGTCAGGCCTCGCGGACCCGCCTGCACGAGCAGCCGGAAGACGCCGAGCCTTGTTTGCTGCGACAGCGCAGACAACGCGCCCAGAGCCTCAGTTATTTCCATATATCGAGAATAATAGATATATTTTCACGGTGTCAAGCCGGCCTGGCCTGCGAGGGCCGGTTCAGGAGGCGATGGCAGCCTCGACGTAGGCTGCCCGGTCATTGGCCGCCTCCTCCGGGCTGATCCGCTTGGCGTTATACATCGCCTGGTCGGCAATGCTGATCAGCTGCCACAGCTCGTCGCCGTGGGCCGGGATCAGCGCAATGCCGACGCTCGCCGCGCACTCGATCTCCTCACCCTGGATGATGTAGGCCTCGGAAGCAGTCTCGACGAGGCGTTCGGCCACGTGCTTTGCGTCATCGACGCTGACGCCCGGCAACACGATCGCGAACTCGTCGCCGCCGAGCCTGCCGAGGATATCTTCGGGCCGCAGGCAGAAGCCCAGGCGATGCCCGAACGCCTTCAGAAGCGCGTCGCCGGCCTGGTGCCCGAAGCGGTCATTGATGGATTTGAAGTGGTTGAGGTCGAGGTACAGCACGGCGCCCCGGCTGTGCTGGGTGATACTCTCAGCCGCCTCCGTCTCGAACCCACGCCGGTTCAGGACACCGGTCAACGGGTCGCGCAGCGCGTCGGCAAGGATCTTGGTTTCGTTGCGCTTGCGCTGAGTGATGTCGATCAGCGTAACCGAGAAATCATGACCGACCGGCTCGCCGATCACCCGTATCCAGGTCTCGCCCGCATCCGCGTCCATGGATGCCTCGTAGCTGATGCTGGAAGCGGAGCGGTGTTCGCCGCCGAATTTGTCGAGCAGCTTCTCGGGTTCGAGGAGGTCCAGTTTTTCCAACGGCATACCGACGAGCGTGCCGTTGCCGCTTTGCAGAAACCGCTCGGCGGCACGATTGGCGAACGTGCAGCGGAATTTTTTTGCGCTGTCACGCTGATCCCTCGCAAAGCGGAGAATTCCGTTTGATGAATGTTCGACCAGCGAGCGGATCAGGTGCTCGCTGTCGGCCAGCGCCCTGAGGGCGCGTTTTCTCTCGGTGACGTCGCGGCAGACGACGACCGTGCCCTGGTCCTGGCCGGCCGGGCCCGTCAGCGGTGCGCTGTTGAGCTCGAAATAACGGTCGCTGCTCATGCGCACCGTTTGGGTCAGGTCCCTGCCCGCCGCACGCTCGAGGACGGACTGCGCTTCCGGCAGATCCTCCCACAGCCGCTGTCCGATCAGCTGTGCCTCAGTTGCGTCCAGCAGTACCTGTGCGGGCTGGTTCGCACTGACGATGCGCTGCTGTTTGTCCAGCACGATGATCGGGTCGCGCACATGATCGAACAGCGTCTGATAGGCGAGCGGGCTGAATTCGTACACACGCATCTTCAGGCTGGCCCACCAGTACAGCGGCAGCAGTATGACCAGGGTCAGCGAAGTAAACGGGAAGTAGGCCGGCCCGATGCCGAGCAGGACGTTGCCGATGCTGACGCCGAACGGCAGCACCGTACAGACCAGCAGCAACGCCACCTGGCCGCGATGCGCGCGGGCGATCGTCTGCATCCGGCCGATCAGCGCAACGACCGAATAACCGAACAGACCATAGGCGAACGGCGCGTGCACGCGGTTGAACCAGTAGTGTTCATTGGCGTCGGTGAATCGAATGCCATCCGCCGTGTCAACGACCGTCCAGATCATGTGGTGAAGCGGGTTGGTGACGGCAAGTGCTGTCGTGATTGCAGGCAGAATTGACAGTACGGCGAGAACGATTGCGCTCGGCGGTCCGACCGTGTACTCCCGGTAAATGGTATAGAGGACGACCGGTAAAAAGCCCGTGCTGACAAACGTCAGCGTCCGGCCGATGGCGTACAGATTCTCGTCGGTCGTACCGTAGGTGAATGCGCTGCCCGCGACCATGGCGGCGATCAGGAACAGGAAGTAACTGATCGCGTTGTATTTAGATCGCGCAGATGCCCTCGACACCCGGATCGCCAGCCACAGGTAAACACATGCGGCGACACCGAATGTCATCGGTAATACGAGGTTGAGCTGCTGCATCATCGGCGAATACCGGGTGTCCGGGTAGTCATTCCGACGATCCTATCGACGAAATCGCTTATTTGATGCGACCTGTGCCGCATTCCCCTCTGTGGAAAGGCGCATGAAATCACGTTTTTCGCATAAATATCGGGAGCATACGAGGCTTCCCGAAGGCCGGATTATGGTAGGTGCGTAATTGGGGACGGACCCCTCGGGCTCGGACTGCAACCCTACGATTGCAGTTAGACGCCTTCCGCTGTATCGGTCACCAGGGTATCGACGACGGCCTTCAGACAGTCCTCATCGCTGCTGCCTGCGGCCTGCGCAAGGTCGTAGGCGCTGAGCTGGCGGTGGGCGCTGGTGCCACGGGTCATGATGTCACGTACGGCGGCAACTTCGGCGGTGCAGCCGAGGGCTTCGGCATCTTCGGCGACCAGGGTCAGTATCTCGTCGAGCAGCTCGCCGCACGGCACCACCCGGCCCTTGCCGAGATCGATGAGACCCTCGTCGAACCCGTAGCGCATTGCTCGCCAGCGATTCTCCCGAATTAGCATGGGCGTGTAGATGCGCCAGCGTTGATTCGCCAGCCGCAACCGGTACAGCATCCGCAATATACAAGTGAGCAGCGCCGCGAGCGAGATCGCATCGTCCATGCGTGTGCACACGTCCATGATGCGCGTCTCGAGTGTCGGATACCTGTCGCTGGGCCTCAGGTCCCACCAGATCTTGGTCGCATCCTCGATGAGGCCCGCACCCACGAGGATGTCGATATGTCGCCGGTACTCGGCGAAGCTGTCGAAGCGTTCCGGGATCCCGGTACGCGGCAACGCGTCGAATATCGTCAAACGATAACTCTTCAGCCCGGTGTCCCTGCCCTGCCAGAATGGGGATGAACAGGACAGCGCCAGCAGGTGGGGCAAGAAGTAGCTCATCTGGTTCATCAGGTCGATTCGCAACGCGTCATCATTGATGCCCACGTGTACATGCATGCCGCAGATGACCAGCCGCCTTGCCGCAGCCTGCATCTCCATCGTCAGCGACTCATAACGGTCTTTCTTGGTGTGTTTTTGCTCGGTCCAGCGGCTGAAAGGGTGTGTCGACGCCGCTATCGGCGCCATGCCATGGCGATCCGCGACCTCGATAATGCATCTCCGAAGATTGGCGAGATCCTCGCGCGCCTCCTGCACATTCTTACAGACCCTTGTGCCGACCTCGATCTGTGCGCGCAGCAACTCGGAGCTTACCTGCCCGCCCATGTGTTCCTCGCACTCGCCGATGAGCGACTTGGGTGGGTCTACCACCAGCCCGCGAGTCTCCTTGTCGACCAGCAGATATTCTTCTTCCACCCCGATTGTGAATTGCGGCTGCACTCGGTTCATTGCTCACTCCGCTCATTGGTGCCGGTATAACTTATCGGTGCCGGTGCTAACTTAGCTGACTTTCGCTCATTGGTGCCGGTGCGAACTTACCGAACTTTCCGAACCTATGTGATGTCGCTTGCCCGTTTGCCCTGCAGTAAAATAAGTTCGGTAAGTTAGCACCGGCACCAATGTCAGGCGAATATTCTGCGCGGCTCGCTGATCTTGGCGGGAATCGTACGTATGATGCCGACGAACAGATCTGCAATTTCGGCGACGCCGGCTGCGTCGTCGATCAGGTCCTGACGGATCTCGATGCCGGCATGCGGCAGGCCGTTCGCCTCCGCGTGATAATCGATGGTGAAATCCTGCGGCGCCTTACCCGAATACGGCTCGTTGTCGCCGACCAGGAAGCCGGCTTCTTTCAGCGCTTCCAGAAATACGCCGGCCAGCCGCCTGTCGGTATCCGACAGGATGCCGATGTGCCAGGGACGGGATACGCCATTCAGGACCGGCGTAAAACTGTGCATCGCCAGCACCGCCGGTGGCGTACCCAGAGATTCAAGGCGCTTGATTTCTTCTTCGACGACGTAGTGATACGGCCAGTACACGGCCTCGGCGCGCGCGGTTTTTTGTTCGGGCCGGAGGTTGCGGTTTCCCGGAACGACGACGCCGTCGCCGAATTCAAGGAATGCGGTCGGGTCGAGGAGCTGCCGGTTGCAGTCGACCACCAGCCGCGAATACCGGCATAACACCGCCGTCATCGAGAGGCGATTCGCCAACTCGCGGGTCAGAGCGCCCGCGCCGATATCGTAGGCGAGGTGGCAGCGGCGCGCGGGCGGATCGAGCCCCATGTCACCGAGGGACACCGGAAATCGCCGGCTGGCATGGTCGCAGACCAGGATGACCGGGGATTCCGATTCGGCATTCAATACGATAAATGGGAGCGGCTCATCTGTCGCGAGCAGAACGTTGTCGGATTTATTATGGTCTGCACCGTCTGTGGGCATGATCGGATTCGGGCCTTGGTTCGGGCTTCAGTGTACCGCAGGAACTGCAAGCCGGCCCCGGTCGACGGCCGGATTCCTCCACAACCGTCCGATGGCGCCCGCTACGCCAATTGTTGCGTGTGAGCGCTGTCGGCCCACGGCTCGAAGCTCTGCACCGACGTGGGACGCGCGATGTAATATCCCTGCGCGAACTCGACGCCAAGCTCGGAGAGCTTGTCGAGCACCTTCTTGGTCTCGACCCGCTCGGCGATCGTCTCGATGCCCATCGCCCTGCCGACCTGGTTGATCGCCACCACCATGCTCTCGTCAACAGAATCTTCGGCGACATTGCGGATGAATTGACCGTCGATCTTGAGGTAATCGACCGGCAGATTCTTGAGGTAGGTAAACGAAGACAGTCCGCTGCCGAAGTCGTCGAGCGAGAACTTGCAGCCGAGTTTCTTGAGCACCTGCATGAAGTGAATCACGCGGGACAGATTGGAGATCGCGGCAGTCTCGGTTATCTCGAAGCAGATCGCGCCGGCGGGCAGCTTCTGACTCTTGAGCTCTGCAATAACGTACTCGAGGAAGCGATCCTCGCTCAACGAAGTCCCGGACAGGTTGATCGCGATCGTGAACCTGGCTTTGTCCACATCGGGATTGCGGTCCGCGAGCTGAGTCAGTGCCTCGTGGATCACCCAGCGATCGAGTTTCGACATCAGGTTGTAGCGCTCGGCCGCGGGAATGAACATGTTGGGTTGCACGAGCTCACCGTTCTCGTCCCGCATCCGGAGCAACAGCTCATAGTGGCCACGAGATTCCGAATTCTCCTTGCCGATACCGATGATCGGTTGATAGAACAACTCGAGGCGGTTTTCCTCGACGGCGTTGCCCGCCAGACCGCTGGCGCCCGCCGCGGCGTTTTCCTGTGGAACAAGGAGCCCTACACCGATATCGAGACTCCCCCGGACGAGACTCCCCTCTCGCGCCTCTATAGC
>JBHIDG010000052.1:0-12531 GCA_046760025.1 Woeseia sp.
GTGGGTCGCCGGGGGGGGTGGGTAAATTAACAACCACGACTCCAAGGCCACAAACATAGGTGCCGCCGTCGCCTCGATCGAGTCGATCGATGGCGGAGTCGTACTCATCGCTGGCGGTCAGTCGAAAGGCGGGATTTCAACGACCTGTCCGAGGCGGTCGGTGACCGGTTGAGAGCAGCGGTGCTGATAGGAAGCGACGCCGACCAGATCGCAGACGCGCTTGCTGATCAGGCGCCCGTCTATATGGCAACGGACATTTACGAAGCGGTCGCACAAGCGGCCGGGTTCGCCGAGCCGGGTGATACCGTGTTGCTCGCGCCGGCCTGCGCGAGCTTCGATCAGTTCCCGAATTTCGAGGCCCGCGGCGAGGCGTTCGGTGAGTCGGTCCTGGGGCTGCCGATATGAATACCTCGAGCGCCACAATGCCGTTTCCTGTACGCCTGAGAACGCCGCTGAAGATGGATCCGGTCCTCCTGTCGATCGGGCTTGCGCTTCTGATCGGCGGTATGGTCATTCTTGCGTCGGCATCGATCTCGGTGTCCGACAACGCAGTCGGCGAACCATTCTATTATGTCCAGCGCCAGGCAATCGCCGCTGCCATTGGCGGTGGTTTGGGATTCATCTGTCTTTTCATACCGATGAGCGTGTGGCGCACGCTGGGCCCGTTGATGCTGCTGGTCTCATTCCTGTTGCTTCTCGTCGTCTTGATACCCGGTGTTGGTCATTCGGTAAACGGCAGTACGCGCTGGCTGCGTGCCGGCGTCGTAAACATTCAGGTATCGGAGCCGGCTCGGCTTTGCCTGCTCCTGTATCTCGCCGGCTATCTCGTCAGGCAGAACAAGTCATTGCGGACCGGGTTCGCCGGCTTCCTGCGGCCGATGGCGCTGCTGAGTCTCGCCTGTGGACTCCTGTTGGCTGAGCCTGATTTCGGCGCCGCCATCGTATTGCTTGCGACCGCATTGGCGATGCTCTTCGTTGCCGGCGCGCGAATTCGCGATTTCCTGATTTTTTTCTCGACAACCACCATTGCGATGGCAACGCTGGCGATTACTTCGCCTTATCGCCTCGAACGCGTGACGACATTCCTGGATCCGTGGTCGGATCCGTTTAATTCCGGGTTTCAGTTGACTCAATCGCTCATTGCGATCGGTCGCGGTGAGTGGTTCGGTGTTGGCCTCGGCGCCAGTGTGCAGAAACTCTTCTACCTTCCGGAAGCACATACCGATTTCGTGTTTGCCGTATTCGCCGAAGAATTCGGGCTTTTCGGTTCACTGCTGCTGATCGGCCTGTTCCTGGCGCTCGTATGGCGAATTTTCAGACTGGCCAAGCAGGCGGCGAACGCCGAAAGGATGTTCGAAGCCTATCTGGCAGTAGGTCTGGGCACGTGGTTGGGACTTCAGGCCTTTGTCAACGTCGGCGTCAACATGGGCATGTTACCGACCAAAGGACTCACTCTGCCGCTCATCAGTTATGGCCGCAGCAGCATGATCATCGCGATGTTCAGCCTTGGCTTATTGCTGCGGGTGCATCACGAACTGGCTACCGATGCCCACCCGGTTAACCGCAAACGCAATTCGCGGAGGAGGCGACGATGAGCGGTCGCCCGATTCTTGTGATGGCAGGCGGTACCGGTGGCCATGTCTATCCGGCGCTCGCTGTTGCCAAGGCCTTGCAGCGACAGTCGCGCGAAGTCGTCTGGCTCGGGACCCATCGCGGGCTCGAATCACTCATCGTTCCCGACAATGACATCGACGTGGAGTGGATCAGCGTTGCCGGACTGCGGGGCAAGGGTGGCTGGAGTTGGGTTCTCGCGCCATTCCGTCTCGTGTGGGCGCTTGCCCAGTCCCTGAGTGTCATGGTCCGGCGCCGGCCAGCCGCCGTGCTCGGCATGGGCGGATTCGTCAGTGGTCCGGGCGGACTGGCCGCCTGGCTGATGCGACGGCCGCTCGTCATTCATGAACAAAACGCTATTGCAGGTTTAACGAATCGTCTTCTGGCGCGTCTTGCCCGGGTTGTGCTTCAAGCCTTCCCGGGCAGTTTTCCCGCCAGCGTCAAATCGGAAACCGTCGGCAATCCGGTTCGCGCCGATATCGCGGCATTGGAGGATCCGGCGGCGCGCTTTTCAAGACGCGAGGGCAGACTGCGCCTGTTGGTGCTCGGTGGTAGCCAGGGCGCATTGGCGCTCAACAAAATCGTGCCGGGGGCACTGGCACGGCTACCGGAGGATCTGCAACCTGTCGTACGGCACCAGACCGGCCGCCTGACGATCGATGCGGCTCGTACGGCTTATGAAGAGCATTCGCTCGAGGTCGAAGTGACGCCTTACATCGAAGATATGGCCGAGGCCTATGCGTGGGCGGATCTCGTCGTGTGTCGCGCCGGCGCGCTGACCGTTGCCGAACTCGCGGCAGCCGGCCTGCCGGCAATATTCGTGCCCTATCCAACCGCCGTCGATGACCATCAGACCGCCAATGCGAGGCCGATGGCGGAAGCGGGCGCAGCGACAATTCTGGCGGAGGTCAACCTGAATGATGAATCTCTCGCGAGTCTTCTTCAAAAATGGCTTGCCAGCCGGGACCAGTTGAAAGCTCGCGCCTTGAGAGCAAGGGCGCTGGCGCAGCCGAATGCCCTGGATCGCATTACGAATTGCTGCCTGAAACTCGCAGGAGCAAGCGCATGATTGCGAGGATGCGACGTATCAACTGCGTGCACTTCATCGGCATTGGCGGATCCGGCATGTCCGGGATCGCGGAAGTCATGCTGAGCCTCGGCTATCAGATACAGGGATCCGACCTGAAGAAAAACGCATCCGTACAGCGGCTCGAGCACCTCGGTGCTACCGTGTTCATCGGTCACGATGCGACAAACATACGCAACGCGGATGCGATCGTCGTATCCAGCGCAGTGGACGAGAAGAATCCGGAAATGGCCGCGGCACGCGAGCAATTGATGCCGGTTGTGCAACGGGCGGAAATGCTGGCCGAGCTCATGCGCTTTCGTTATTCGATCGCCGTGGCCGGCACACACGGCAAGACGACGACGACGAGCCTTGTCGCGAGCGTCCTTGCAGAGGGCGGTCTCGACCCGACCTTCGTTATCGGCGGTCGCCTTAAGAGTGCCGACAGCAGTGCGCGCCTCGGCCAGGGCGAATACCTCGTCGCCGAAGCCGACGAGTCCGATGCGAGCTTCGTGCACCTGAAGCCGATGCTCGCCATAGTGACCAATATCGATGCGGATCACATGTCCACCTACGACGGCGACTCCGAAAAACTCCAGGGCGGATTCCTCAAGTTCTTGCACAACCTGCCATTCTATGGACTCGCCATCCTGTGCACCGATGACCCGGGCGTCAGATCAGTGCTTGGCCAGGTTGGCAGGTCGACAGTAACTTACGGCTTCGAAAGCGACGCGGACATTCGCGCGGAGAAAATCGAGTACTCGGGGGGGCTGACCAGATTTCGTGTCGTGCGGCCGGGCAGGAAACGGTTACTGGAAATCAACCTGGGATTACCCGGTTCCCACAATGTTCGCAATGCGCTTGCCGCCATCGCCGTCGCAGAGGAGCTCCAGATCGGTGACCAGGCTGTCGTTGCGGCACTCGAAGGATTCGAGGGGATAGAACGCCGCTTTCAGGAATTCGGAGAAATCCAAACCGCACGGGGCCGCATCATGCTGGTCGACGATTACGGCCATCACCCGACCGAAGTCGATGCGACACTCGCCGCCGCGCGCGCCGGCTGGCCCGGCAAGCGAATCGTACTGGCCTACCAGCCACACAGGTATTCGCGAACCCGGGACCTGATGGACGATTTTGCAACTGTCCTCTCAGACGCTGACGTGCTTGTGCTGCTTGAGGTGTACGCGGCCGGCGAAGATCCGATCGCGGGTGCAGACGGCAGGGCAATTGCTCGCGCCGTACGCAGCCGCGGTGGAGTAGAACCCATATTCGTCGAAGAACTCGCGGACCTGGCCACGGTTCTCGAGGGTGTCGTTGCTGACGGCGACCTGGTACTGACGATGGGTGCCGGAGACATCGGCGCACTCGTGCCCCGGCTGCCGAAGCTGCTATCGAAGACTCCCGCATTGAAGGCGCACTCATGATGGCGGCTCTGACGAGTCCGTCCGTAATGGGACAGCTGCTCCGGGATGAGCCCATGAGTCGACGCACCTCGTGGCGGGTTGGCGGGCCCGCGGAGTACTTCTTCAAACCCGCGGACGTAGACGACCTGGCAGCGTTTCTCCGGGAACTTGACCCGGACGTACCCGTGTTCTGGTTCGGAGTCGGCAGCAACCTGCTGGTGCGCGACGGCGGGTTACCGGGCGTGGTTATTTCGGTGACGGGAATTTTGAAACGTATCGAAAGGACCGGCAGCTACGAAGTCACGGCTGGCGCAGGCTTGCCGTGTACGCAGCTCGCCCGGCAATGCATTCGCTGGGGACTCGGCCCGTCCGAGTTCTTTGCGGGCATCCCCGGGACAGTCGGTGGTGCCCTCGCAATGAATGCTGGCGCGCACGGCGGTGAAACCTGGGAGCGTATCAGGTCGGTCAGGACGATCGACCGACAGGGTGTTACTCACGACCGTCTTGCCACCGAATACGAAATTGCCTACCGCAGCGTCAACGGGCCTGACGATGAATGGTTTCTCGAAGCGGTCCTGCAATTCGACCCGGCGGCGGAGGCCAGCATGGAAGCGATGAACGAAATGCTCAGGCGTCGCAAGGCAACGCAGCCGCTCGGATTACCGAGCTGCGGTTCGGTATTCCGGAACCCGCCGGGCGATCACGCGGCGAGACTGATCGAAACCGCGGGGCTGAAGGGACATCGCATCGGCGGCGCCGAAGTATCGAACAAGCACGCCAATTTCATCATCAACAGCGACAATGCCAGCGCCGCAGATATCGAGCAGCTCATCGGCTACGTGCAAAAGACCGTTGCCGATCGACACGATGTCGAACTCGTACGTGAAGTACGCATCGTCGGGACAACTGCGTCATGATCGGCTCGCGAAGAACACGGCGGATTGCCGTCAGCGACGCTGCTGACTTCGGAAGGGTAGCCATAATGTTCGGTGGTTTCTCGGCGGAGCGGGAAGTATCTCTGGATACCGGTAGGGCAGTGCTTGCCGCACTTCGGTCCCGAGGCGTCGAGGTGCAAGCCTGGGATCCCGTGGAAAAAAGCATGCACGACTTCGACGAGGCCGGATTCGACCGCGTCTGGATAGCTCTGCATGGCACGGGCGGCGAGGACGGCGCCGTTCAGGGGGCGTTGCAGTGGCTCAATACGCCCTACACGGGGAGCGGCGTCATGGCGTCGGCTCTCGCGATGGACAAGGTCCGGAGCAAGTGGCTCTTCAGGGAGGCGGGCATTCCGACCCCGGACTTCCTGCTCATCGAAAACAAGGCCGATGCAGTCATGGCCGCGGAGCAGTTCGGCTACCCCCTGATATTGAAGCCGTCCAATCAGGGTTCCAGCGTTGGCATGACGAAAGTTTTCGAGGCCGGCGAACTCGGTGCTGCAGTGGAACTGGCGTTGAGTTTTTCGGGCCCGGCGTTGGCGGAACGGTGCGTGGCAGGCGACGAAATGACGGTCGGCGTTCTTCAGGGAGAAGCGTTGCCCAGTATTCGCATCGAGACGCCGCGAGTATTCTACGACTATCGTGCCAAGTACGAAGCCGACAGCACCGAATACCGGTGTCCCGGCACGGAGGATCCGCTGCTCGAAAAAGAGTTGGCGAGACTGGCCGTTGCGGCATTCGATCTCCTGGGTTGTTCAGGCTGGGGTCGTGTCGATTTCATGACCGGAAATGATCGAAAGCCGCAGGTGCTCGAGGTCAACACGGTGCCGGGCATGACCAGCCACAGCCTTGTGCCGATGGCCGCAAAAACAGCCGGCATCGACTTTGCCGAGCTTTGCTGGCGGATACTGGAAACGAGCATCTCGGACACCTCGGAGCTCAATCACGTTGAGGCAGCGGCCAATGGCGCGTAAGCAGGCGAAAAGACGCACACGGACGAAGGCCCGGCGGATGTTGCTGCCGAAGATTCCGCTGGCGAAGTTCATCACGCCACTGACCGCGGCGGGAATCATATTTCTATGTTACCAGTTGAGCGCTGCATTGCTCGACCGGCCGATCCATTCGATTACGATCGAAGGCCCGTTTCAGCGCGTGAGCGCATTGCAGATTGAAGAAGCAATTTCAGGGGCGCTGAGCGATGGCTTCCTGAGCGCGAACCTGTCCGAGATACAGGGACTCATTGTCGCATTGCCCTGGATAGACCAGGCGAACGTCGTCAGACGCTGGCCCAGCCGGCTCGAAATCTCGGTCACCGAACAGGTGCCGGCGGCATGCTGGGGCGAGCGCGGACTTCTCAATACTAGGGGCGAACTCTTTGTCTCCGACGCCCGTCATATTCCGGCGGAATTGCCGCGTCTGAGCGGCCCTCCCAACCGATCCGCCGACATTGCGAAGCGTTACCTCGAGATACGCGAACAACTGATTCCGCTTGGACTGGACGTGCGTCGCGTGCGTATGGACGCGCGTGGTGCGTGGCAGATGACGCTCGCCACCGGTGTCGATATTCGGCTGGGCCGACGGGATATCGACAAGCGGACACGGCTGTTTCTCGATGTGGTCGCAAACATGATTACAACCCGTTCGTCGGATATCGATTACGTCGATTTGCGTTACAGCAACGGCTTCACGATTGGGTGGAAAGACGCGTCAAGAATGCGCACCGAAGACCCGTCCGCTACAAGCCTGAAAATGATGGCATCGCGAGGCACCGACTAGTGTCGAAGAAATCAGACAAAAACCTGATCGTCGGCCTGGACATCGGCACGTCCAAGGTTGTCGCGATCGTGGGCGAGCTGGGTGTGAACGGTAGCATCGAAGTCGTCGGCATCGGCTCGCACCCGTCTCGCGGATTGAAAAAGGGTGTCGTCGTCAACATCGAGTCGACGGTGCACTCGATTCAACGGGCGGTGGAGGAAGCCGAGCTGATGGCCGGCTGCGATATACACTCGGTTAATACGGGCATTGCGGGCAGTCATGTGCGCAGCCTCAATTCCCACGGTATCGTCGCCATTCGTGACAAGGAAGTCAGTGCCAGTGACGTCGATCGGGTAATCGATGCGGCGCGCGCCGTCGCCATACCGGCGGACCAGAAAATTCTGCACATCCTCCCGCAGGAATTCCTGATCGATAACCAGGAAGGTATTCGTGAACCGGTCGGCATGTCCGGCGTTCGCCTGGAAGCCAAGGTACATATGGTTACCGGCGCGGAAAGCGCCGCGCAGAATATCGTCAAGTGCATACAGCGATGCGGGCTCGAAGTGGACGATATCGTGCTCGAACAACTCGCGTCGAGCTATTCGGTGCTGACCGAAGATGAAAAGGAGCTCGGCTCCTGCATTGTCGATATCGGTGGCGGTACGACAGACCTTGCCGTATTCCTCGGCGGTGCAATTCAGCACACGGCGGTCATTCCGATCGCGGGTGATCAGGTGACGAACGATATCGCCGTGTCCATGCGGACGCCGACACAGTACGCGGAGGAAATCAAGATCAAATATGCCTGCGCATTGTCGCAGCTCGCCAACCCGGATGAAACCATCGAGGTTCCCAGCGTCGGCGACCGGCCGCCCCGAAGACTCGCCCGTCAGACACTTGCCGAAATCGTGGAACCGCGCTTCGAAGAGCTGTTCGGGCTGATTCGCGATGAATTGCGCAGAAGCGGTTTCGAAGAGCTGATTGCAGCCGGTGTCGTCATAACCGGCGGGAGCGCGAAGATGGAAGGCGCCGTCGAGCTGGCCGAAGAGGTTTTTCACATGCCGGTGCGGCTCGGCGCGCCGCAGTACGTCAATGGGCTGATGGACGTCGTGAGAAACCCTATACATTCGACCGGTGTGGGATTGCTTCTCTACGGCCATGAAAACATTTTGCGGCGCAACCAGCGGAGCACACCGGTGGCCGGTGGTGTCGCCGACCTGTGGGGCCAGATGAAAACCTGGTTTCAGGGACAATTTTAAATGAAGACACGCGAAGTAAACGAGTGAGCAGTAATCCAAAAAATGCTTAGCGGAGGGAACGTTAATGTTTGAACTATTGGATGCGCACAGCCAGAGCGCGGTTATAAAGGTGATCGGTGTCGGTGGCGGCGGCGGTAATGCAGTCGCCCACATGGTGCAGAGCGGCATCGAGGGCGTCGATTTTATCTGCACGAATACGGATGCGCAGGCGCTGAACAGCGCGCGTGTCCGAACAGCGCTACAGATCGGCTGCAATATCACCAAGGGACTCGGTGCGGGGGCCGACCCGGACGTCGGGCGACAGGCGGCGATGGAAGACCGTGACCGGATCCAGGAGGTCATCGAGGGTGCCGACATGCTCTTTATCACTGCCGGCATGGGTGGCGGCACCGGCACCGGGGCGACCCCTGTCGTGGCGCAGGTTGCAAAGGAACTCGGTGTCTTAACGGTTGCCGTGGTGACCAAGCCGTTCATCATGGAAGGCGGCAAACGAATGGCGATCGCCCAGCACGGTATCGGCGAACTCGGCAAGTATGTCGACTCTCTTATTACGATTCCGAACGAGAAGCTACTGACGGTCCTCGGTGGCGAAACGACGCTGCTGGACGCTTTCAAATCGGCAAATCAGGTTTTGCAGGGTGCCGTTCAGGGCATCGCGGAGCTGATCACCTGTCCGGGCCTGATCAACGTGGACTTTGCCGATGTGCGGACGGTCATGGCCGAAATGGGAATGGCCATGATGGGGTCCGGTTCCTCATCGGGAGAGGATCGTGCGCGCGAGGCTGCAGAATCGGCTATCTCCAGCCCGCTTCTCGAGGACATCAACCTGGCCGGCGCAAACGGCATCCTCGTCAACGTCACGGCGGGCATGGACCTCTCGATCGGGGAGTTTCAGGAGGTTGGCAACACGATCAAGGAATTCTCTTCGCAGAACGCGACGGTCGTTGTCGGCACCGTCATCGATCCCGACATGAGCGACGGGATCCGTGTAACGGTCGTTGCAACCGGGCTGGGGCAGCAGGCCTCGCAGTCCGAGTCACCGATGCGTGTCGTGCGCCAGCCGGTGGCTTCGCAGGAGCCGAATTATCAGGTTCTCGATAAGCCGACGGTGCAACGCAAACGCGCGGTTGGTGATGGCCTGGGCGACGTGAGCTCGCAGGAAGAGCTGCTGGATATTCCGGCGTTCCTGAGACGCCAGGCCGATTAAAGTTCACTCGCCGAGAGCGACTTCCCTCCGCTGCGCCGGCCCGCAAATGAGCGGGCCGGCTTCGGTATTGGTTCACATTTATGTTGCTGATATTTGGTGTAATTTTCGGCAATGTGTTAACCTCTCGCGCTTCTCGGTGTGAAACGACTGCTGTAATCCATTAATAACAGTGGTGATTCCGCAACAGGGGCCGGCGAAGCGATGTCGGCTTTTTTGGGGACATAGATCATTCGGACTGTCGGAGACTCGCTAACGAGCGGTTTTGGCGCTTCGTTGGATCCAATGAGGACGGCTCCCCGAAATTCGGGACTGTGTGGCGATGTTACGACAACGAACAATCAAAACAGCTATTCGTGCCACCGGAGTCGGACTCCATACCGGCGAAAAAGTGTATATGACGCTGCGCCCGGCGGCGGCAGACGCCGGCATCACATTCCGTCGCGTTGATCTCGATAATCCCGTAGACATCAAAGCGGACCCCAAGATGGTCGGCGAAACAATGTTGGGGACCACATTAATCAAGGACGGCATCAAGGTCGCGACCGTCGAGCATCTGATGTCTGCTTTGGCCGGCCTCGGAATCGACAATCTGACTGTCGACCTGTCGGCGCCCGAAGTGCCGATAATGGATGGCAGCGCCGCGCCATTTGTGTTTCTGCTGCAATCTGCCGGCATCGAAGAGCAGCACGCAGCCAAACGGTTTATTCGCATCAAGAGAAAAGTCCGTGTCGAAGACGGTGAGAAATGGGCCGAGCTGACACCGTTCAACGGCTTCAAAGTAAATTTCGAGATTTCCTTCAATCACCCGGTATTCAACAAGCTTTGCCGCGATGCGTCGATCGATTTTTCATCCACCTCTTTCCTCAAGGAAGTCAGTCGAGCAAGAACGTTTTGTTTCCTGCGGGACGTCGAGACCCTGCGCGAGCGGAACCTGACTCTTGGCGGCAGCATGGACAACGCAATCGTCCTCGATGACTATCGAATACTGAACGAAGACGGTCTGCGCTATGCCAACGAATTCGTCATTCACAAGATCCTGGATGTGATTGGTGACGTCTATTTGCTGGGGCACAGCCTGATCGGCGAATTCTCGGCGCACAAGTCGGGACACGAGCTCAATAACAGGCTATTACGTGCGCTTCTGGATGAAGCGGCTGCCTGGGAGGAAGTGACCTTCGATGATTCGCGCAAAGCGCCGATTTCCTACGCAGCGCCTGCTTACGCCTAGATTCATCGCCGGCCGCGCCAGGCTCCGTCGAAACGCCTAGGTGCTCCCTGTCCTCGGGGATACCTTTATCTTGCATTTGCTGACGTCGGCGCCGGTCATTCGGGCGGCTTCGATCAAGCCTTCGGACTCGAAACGGAGCCTTGCGGCCCAGCTCGATGAGCTGCAGATCAACACAAGCTCCCCGTCGTCGCGCATATTGGCGGCAATCAGGTGCGGCTGCGCCTCCTCCGTTAGAACCGCTCTCAACGCGCTTGTTAGCTCGCCCATATCTTGAGCACGCTGGACTATTTTTTCCAGGGTGCCGCCGGGGCCCGCTTTCAGCAGTTTATTGAGGCGAATTATCGACATAGAAATGTGACGCAGTTGGCGATTTTCGGTCTTAGGGGACGTCAGAATCAAGCATACAGGTGCGTGATCTTGTAATAGAAAGCCGCTTTATGCATATTGACAAGCTCGAAAAGGGCATACTCGCCGAAAGGCGGGGACGCAAAACCACCGATCTAAGGGACTTGCTCCTAAGATAGCGGGGCTACCGAAGTGACCATTGCACGCAGTCCGACAGCAATGAGACGGCGCCAGGCATGGCAGCGGGTCTGCGACTCAACTGGTTGTAAATCTGGGATGAACAATACGAAAAACAGACATCCGGGGCTCGCTTCATGAATGTAGTCATATTCGGCAAGGGGTTCGGAAAACCCCGGCAGCTCAACCTGTCCGGCGGATCGGCGGCGGCCTTGAGCATTCTGATCGCCGGTGCTCTCTGCTCCGCGACTTTCATGGGGGGCCGCTGGTATGCATCGCAAACGGGCTCCGGCGTCCCGATGTCCGAGATGAAGAATCTGACCGGCGAGATCGAATCGCAACGGGATGCTATCGCCACGACGCGGCAACAAACCGAAGACACGCTCGATGCGCTGGCGATCCGAATCGGTCAGATGAATGCCCGTATCATCCGTCTTGACGCGCTCGGCAGGCGGCTCACCGCGATGGCCGGCCTGGAGGGCGGCGAATTCGACTTCAACTCGGATCCCGCGATCGGTGGACCGGAAGAGCCGAATCTGGTCGGCTCGGCGGTCGCAGTTCCCGAGGTGCTCGCAGCAATGGAGCACCTCGACTATCAGCTCGACGACCGCGAGGCCCAACTGAGTGTTCTGGAAAACGTCCTCTTGAACAAACAACTTCGCGCCAGAGTATATCCGCAGGGCCGACCGGTGAGATCCGGCTGGATGTCTTCTTATTTCGGACGACGTACCGACCCCTTCACCGGGAAACCCGCGAATCATAAAGGCGTGGATTTTGCCGGCAAGCTCGGCTCGGAAATCATCGCGGTTGCAGACGGTGTCGTAACCTGGTCCTCGCCGCGTTACGGCTTCGGCAAGCTGGTAGAGATCAATCACGGCAACGGCTACTCGACACGCTACGCGCACAATTCAGAAAACCTGGTTGCCGTCGGCCAGGAAGTCAGGAAAGGGCAGACCGTAGCCCTGATGGGCGATACCGGCCGGGCCACCGGGCCGAACCTGCATTTTGAAGTGCTCCACCGCGGCCACCGCGTTAATCCGGTCAAGTTCATTCGCCAGGGCGCGAACTAAACGAACAGCGGCGTTCGCCGCTTGTCTTTCAACCATTCGGCCACACATCGCTTGGGCGGCCGGCCCGTTGATGCAATCTCCGGGCTAGTCCGTAAAATAGCGGCCTTCGTGGCTTCAATCCGATCGTCCTTGCCGGGAGCCTTGAGTGGCGAACTTTCTAACGCGTATATTCGGCAGCCGGAATCAACGGCTGCTCCGGCGATATTCGAGAGTCGTTGCGAAGATCAACATGCTGGAAGAAGGTATCCAGAGTCTCGGCGACGAGCAGCTGCGCGCCAAGACAGAGGAGTTTCGCAAGCGATACGCGAACGGCGAGAGCCTTGACGATTTACTCCCCGAGGCATTTGCAGTAGCCCGCGAGGCCTCCGTGCGCACACTTGGCCTGAGGCCGTTCGACGTGCAACTGATCGGCGGCATGGTTTTGCACGACGGCAACATCGCCGAAATGCGTACCGGTGAGGGTAAGACCCTCGTC